>DASVTA010000030.1:0-3267 GCA_036387815.1 Allosphingosinicella sp. | reverse complement strand
CCGCGCCCGCGCCGCGGGGATCGCCGACCGCGACATCCAGACCAGCGGCATCGGCGTCGAGCCCTCCTATTCCTACCCGGCGCGCGGGCCCCTCGGCGACGTGCCGCCGCGCATCGTCGGCTATCGGGCGACCAACAATGTGCAGCTGCGGGTGCGCGACCTTCCCAATCTCGGCACTTTGCTGGACGCTCTGGTCGCGTCGGGCGCGAACAACGTCAGCGGACCGCACTTCGCCGTGGAGCAGCCGGCGGGCGGCCTCGCGGGCGCCCGCGACCGGGCGATGGCGGAAGCGGACCGGCAGGCGACGGACTATGCCCGGCGGGCCGGCGCGAAGCGGGCGCGGCTGCTCGCCGTGACGGAGGCCGTGGCGAATTTCGGCCGGCCCTACGACATGCAGGTGTTCGCCGTCTCCGAGAGCCGTGCTGTCAGCCAGATGGCGACTCCGGTTTCTCCGGGGCAGGTGACGAGTGCCGTGAACCTCGTCGTCACCTACGTCCTCGAGCGGTGAGGGTGCGGCCGGGCAGCCGCGCTCAATAAGCCCGGGCGATGGCGAACTCGACGGCTTCCACCAGCGCCGTCTTGGCCTTGCCGGCGGGGAAGGGGCCGAGCGCGTCGATGGCGCGCTGCCCGTAGGTTCGGGCGCGGTCGATCGTGTCGGCGAGCGCGCCGCTCTGCTCGAGCAGCCGGGTCGCGTGCCTGAGATCGTCGTCGGAGCTTCGGCTGCCCTCCATCGCCTCCTGCCAGAAGCGGCGCTCCGTCCCGGATCCGCGGGCGAAGGCGAGGATGACGGGCAGGGTCACCTTGCCGTCGCGGAAATCGTCGCCGACGCCCTTGCCCATCGTTTCCGAATCCGACGAATAGTCGATCGCGTCGTCGATCAGCTGGAAGGCGATGCCCAGGTTGCGGCCGTAGCAGTCGAGCGCCTGCTCGACCTCCTCGCCGCGCTCGGCGACGACCGCGGCGATCCGGCAGGCGGCGGCGAACAGCGCCGCCGTCTTGGCCTGGATGATGTCGAGATAATGGTCCTCGCCGGTCTCGACCCGGCGCTGGGCGGTGAGCTGGTCGACCTCGCCCTCGGCGATGACGGCGGAAGCCCGGGAGAGGATCTTGAGGACCCGCAAGGACCCGTCCTCGACCATCAGCTCGAAGCTCCGCGAGAAGAGGAAGTCGCCGACCAGGACGCTCGCCGGATTGCCCCAGATGATGTTGGCGGTGCGCTTGCCGCGTCTCAGGCCCGAGCCGTCGACCACGTCGTCGTGGAGGAGGGTGGCGGTGTGGATGAACTCGACCGCCGCGGCGAGCTTGTGATGGCGGGCGCCCTGATAATCGAGCAGCCGGGCGCAGGCCAAGGTGAGCATCGGCCGCATCCGCTTGCCGCCGCCGGCGATGAGGTGGCCGGCCAACTCGGGGATCAGCGCGACCTGGCTCTGCATCCGCTCGAGGATGACGGTGTTGACGGGGTTAAGGTCGTTCGAGACCAGCTGGATCATCGGATCGAGCGAGGGGCCCCGGCGTGGACGGATGGGATGGACGGAGGCGCTCATCGACGCGCGATTTGCGCCGGGGAGGGAAGAAAGGCAAGGGGGGGGCGGGGGCCGTGGAAGGCTCCGTCATCCCGGCGAAAGCCGGGACCTCAGGTCACAAAAGGCTCAGTGGCTCTCCGCGAGGTCCCGGCTTTCGCCGGGATGACGATCTTTGTACTGCCCGTCAGCTGCACAGAGGCAATCTCAGCCTCGCCAGCAATCCCCCCAGATCCTCGCTCTCCTCGAGGCTGATCGAGCCGCCGTAGATCTGGGCGACGTCGCGGACGATGGCGAGGCCGAGGCCGGTGCCGGGCTTGCCGGTGTCGAGCCGGGCGCCGCGGTCGAAGATGCTCTGGCGCTCCTCCTCCGGGATTCCGCGGCCGTCGTCCTCGACCTCCAGCTCGACGCATTCGGGCGTGGTCTTGACCGTGACGAAGACCCGGCCGCCGCCATATTTGGCGGCATTCTCGATGAGGTTGCCGAGCATCTCGTCCAGATCCTGGCGCTCGACCCGGACCGAGGCGGCCTTGTCGCCGGCGAGATCGACGGTGACGTTGTCGTGGAGCCGGGTGACGGCGCGCTCGACCGCCTCGAGCGACGGCCAGACCGCCGACCGCGCCTGGGCGGAGGACCGCCGGCCGATGGCCCGCGCGCGGGCGAGATGGTGGTCGACCTGGCGGCGCATCGTCGTCGCCTCGCGGCAGACGGTGTCGGCGAGGTCGGGGGCGTGGGCGGTGGCCGCGTTGGTGATGACGGTGAGCGGGGTCTTGAGCGCGTGAGCGAGGTTCCCGGCATGGCGCCGAGCCTCCTCGGCCTGCTTCTCATTATGTTCGAGAAGGGCGTTCAGCTCCTCCGTCAGCGGTTCGATCTCGGTCGGGAAGCGCTCGGCGATCCGGGAGCGTTCGCCGGAGCGGATGGCGGCGATGGCCCGGCGGACGCGGCGAAGGGGCCAGAGGCCGTAGAGCGCCTGAAGCGCGGCGAGGATGATGAGGCCGACGCCCAGGATCCCGAAGGAGCGGAGCAGGGTCTTGCGAAGGACGCTGATCTGATCGTCGAGATCCTCGCGGCTCTGCGCGACCTGGAAGCGCCAGCGCGTCGGCGAGCCGGGCAGCTGGATGTCGCGCTCGACCACCCGAAGGGTCTCGCCCTCGAGCTCGCGGCTGTCGTAGACGTGGAGGTCCAAGTCGTTATGCGGGTTCGTGATCCTGAGGGGTCCATCCCAAAGCGAACGCGACAGCATGTCGATCTCCGCTGAGGGGCCTGGCGGCCGGTTCCCGACCGCGATGATCTGGAAATAAAGGCCGGAATAGGGCTCGAGGAAGCGCTGATCGGCGGGCGGGCGATTGAGGAAGACGCCGCCGTTGGGGCCCACCTCCGCCGAGGCCACCAAGGCGGTGGTGAGCAGATATTCGAGCTGGGCGTCGAAATTCTTGGTGATCGCCGAGATGAGGACCCGGTCCAGCGCATAGCCGCCCACTCCGAGCAGGAGGAGGATCCAAAGCGCCGAGACTCCGATCATTCGCCGGGTCAGCGAGCCGGTGCGCGCCGCTCGGGGCACTCGGCGGAAGAGGCGGGGGAGGCGGAGGCGGGGGCGTTTCATGGCTTCGTCATCCGGGACTTGATCCGGAGTCCATGAACGCAAGGTGTAGCGCTCGTCCGCTCTTGCCCGTCATCCCGGCGGAAGCCGGGACCTCGGGTCGGTAAGGCGACTTTCCTCCACGAGGTCCCGGCTTTCGCCGGGATG
>DASVTA010000029.1:0-2373 GCA_036387815.1 Allosphingosinicella sp. | reverse complement strand
CGGAGCCCGGCCATCTCCTCCTCGCTGTCGGTCGAGTCCGTCAGCCAGAGGAGGACTGTGCCGGGGGGATAGGAAGCCGGAGCCGGTCCGCCCCGAAAGCGATAGACCCGGGCCGACCCGGCCGGGCGCAGCGAGAGCGCGAAGGCGCCCGCCGTCGAGGCCGCCGCCGCGATCCCGCCCAGAAGCGGCTCCCGATCCTGCTCTTCGAGAGCGTTCGCGATATCGTCGAGCCGCTCCGGCCTCGCCTGCAGGCCGAGCGCGAGGCCCGCCCGCTCGCCCGCCTCCACTCGTCCGTCGCGGAAGACCAGGAGCGGCAGGTCGGGAGCGGCGGCGAGCAACGCCTCGGCGCTTCGGGCTTCGCGCCTTTCCGCCACCGCTTCGGCGGATCGCCGCAGGCCGCGCAAAGTCGCCCAAAGGCCGGCCGCCAGCCAGAAGCCGCAAAACAGTCCGAGCAACGCGGCTTCGGTCGGGGCGAGGGTGAGCATGACGGACTGTCTAGACGCGGCGGCCGGCTTTCGAAAGCGTGCGGCGCGGGCATGGCCGGACCGCCCCGCCGCCGGGCGCTAAGTGTTGCAAAGTGGAGACAATTGTGGCGAATTTTAATTTCAATCAGGGGAAGTCATTGCGCGGCTGGGGCTTTCGCGTCACTCACCCGCATTAACGTGGCCAAAACGGCTCCATCTCGGGGGATGAATCCTAATGAAGAAACTCGCTCTGCTCGGCACGAGCTCGCTCCGGTCCTTTGCTTTTGCCGGCGCAGCGCTGGCCATGGCGGGCCCCGCCTACGCGCAGGATTCGACCGGCGCCGAGACCACGACGACGCAGGAGGAAGATCCCGCCGCCACCTCGGGCGACATCGCCACGGTTCCCGAGCAGGTCGAGCCCAGCGAGGGTGATACCATCACGGTCACCGGCTCGCGCATCCGGCGCAACGAGTTCAACAGCCCCGATCCCGTCGCCATCATCGATACCGAACTCGCGGAGCGGCAGGGCCAGCTCGACACGGGCGACGTGCTGCAATCCTCGCCGGTCGCCGCCGGCTCGTCGCAGATCACTTCCGCCATCTCCTCGAACTTCGTCACCAACGGCGGCCAGGGCGCCTCCACCATCTCGCTTCGCGGACTCGGTGCCGAGCGTACGCTCGTGCTCCTGAACGGCCGCCGCGCCGGCCCGGCCGGAACGCGCGGCGCCGTCGCCTCCTTCGACCTCAACGCTCTCCCGCTCTCGATCATCGAGCGCTTCGAGATCCTCAAGACCGGCGCTTCGTCGGTCTACGGTTCCGACGCCGTCGCGGGCGTCGTCAACATCATCACCAAGCGCGACACGGACGGCCTCGAGCTCGACGGCTTCTCGTCGGTGCCGCTCCAGGGCGGAGGCGAGAACTACCGCGCCAGCGCGACCTTCGGAAAGGTCTTCGACCGCGGCCACTTCATGGCCACCGTCGACTATTTCAAGCGCAACGAGCTGAAGCGCGGCGACCGTTCCTACCTGAACTGCCCGGAGGAATATCTCTTCCGCGAGAACAGCCGCGAGCGCGCCGACCTCATCGATCCGCGCACCGGCAACTACCGCTGCAACGACACCTTGTGGGGCCACATCTGGCTCTACGACTACATCTCCAACTCGCCCAACGGATCGAACCTGTTCGGCGCCAACGGACGGCCGATCCCGCGCCTGCAGTTCAACTACGAAGGCACCCTTCAGAACTTCATTCCGCCGCTTCAGCCGCCGACGGATATCAACCAGTTCGGAGCCCCTCCCGGCTTCTTCCCCGTCGGCTATGACGGCCCCTCCCGCGCCGTCGAGAACGCATTCCATCCCTTCATCTCGGATTCGACGGTCAGCCCGAAGATCGAGCGCTACACCGCCTATGCGCAGGGCTCCTTCGAGCTCAGCGAGAATATCGAGCTTTTCGCCGAGCTGCTCCACAACCGCCGCAAGACGGCGCAGAACAGCTACCGGCAGTTCTGGAACTTCGGCTATGTCGAGAACTTTCCCTTCTATGATAACCGCGGCAATTTTCTGGGCACGGCCGGCGATCCGTTCGCGCCGGGCTTCAGCGGCGAAGTCCTGATCAGCCCGACCACGATCACCGATCATTTCGATACGGCCCAGAGGGTGGATTACACGCGCGGCGTCTTCGGCGCCCGCGGCGATCTCGGCTTCCTCAGCGGGTGGAGCTGGGACGCCTATGGCCAGTACAGCCGCTCCAAGGGCATCTATGAGACGGACGTCATCTTCGACGATGCCGTCGACAGCCAGGACTTCCGGTTCGAATCCTGCGTCGGCACGGTGACGGCGGTGCGCAAGGTCCCGTGCATCGACATCAACTTCACCGACCCGCGCTTCCTGCGCGGCGACTTCAACGCGGTG
>DASVTA010000028.1:0-2320 GCA_036387815.1 Allosphingosinicella sp. | reverse complement strand
AGGCGGCGACGGTGTCGAGCAGGACTTCGTGAAGCCCCTGGATCGTGGCCCGCACGTCCTCCTTGAGAACCCAGTGGAACTGGAAGGTCTGGCGGGTAGTGAGGCGGAGCGTGTCGCCGCCATGGGCTCGGGCCAGCGCGTCCAGCTTCAGCCATTGCTCTGGCGTGCACACGCCGCCCGGAAGCCTGACCCGGATCATGAAGCGATAGGCCGGCTCCAGCTTCCGGCGCCGCCGCTCGTCGCGCTGGTCGCGGTCGTCCTGCTGGTACATTCCATGGATCTTCATCAGCCGCGTGTCGTCTGCGGCGACGGCGCCGGTGATCCGGTCGAGAAGGCCGGTGGCGATGGTTCCGCGGAGATAGTTGCTGCCCTTCTTCAGGCTTTCGTCCGGTCCGAGCCGGTCGAGCGGCTGGGAAAGGTCCTTGCTTCGGTCGATGAGGATTCCGGCGTCGGCCATGTCAGTAGACGTCCCGTTGGTAGCGGCGGCTTCGCTGAAGCTCGCGGACATAGTCCTCGGCGCCGTCGCGCTGGAGGCGCCCCTCCTCGGCGACGATCGAGATCAGGGTCTCGTGAACGTCCGGCGCCAGCCGGGCCGCGTCGCCGCACAGATAGAGGTGGGCGCCATCCTCGAGCCAGGCGAACAGATCGCCGGCGCGCTCGAGCATCCGGTGCTGGACATAGGCCCTGGCGCCCCGGTCGCGAGAGAAGGCGACGTCCATGCGGCTGAGCAGCCCGTCCTTCAGCCAGTCCTGCCATTCAATCTGGTAGAGGAAGTCGCTGCGGAAGTTGCGCTCGCCGAAGAACAGCCAGGATTTGCCGGTCGAGCCCCGGGCCTCGCGCTCCTGGAGGAAGGCTCGATAGGGCGCGATCCCGGTGCCGGCGCCGATCATGATGATGGCTTTGTCGTCTTGCGGAAGGCGGAACTGCTCGTTGGGCTGGATATAGACGGGGAGGGCGTCGCCTACGGACGAGCGGTCGGCGAGATGGGCGGAGGCGACCCCGTGGCGGGCCTCGTCGTGGAGCCGGTAGCGGACGGGGGCGAGGGTGATGTGGGCTTCGTCGGGCATCGCCGAGAGGCTGGAGGAGAGGGAGTAGAGGCGCGGCTGGAGCGGCCTGAGGCCTGCAACAAATGTGGAGGAATCGCCATTTTTTGCAGGGAATCGCCTCACTATGTCGATAATGTGATGGGCACGCAGCCAGGACTGGCGCTCCGCCTTTCCTTCCTCGCCGCTCAGCCTCCGGAGCTCCGCCGCCCCGGTCACCGCGGCCCAATGATCGAGGAACCGGGGCGGAGTGATCGCGATCTCGAAATGGCTTTCGAGCGCTTCGGCGAGGGTCGCCGCCTCGCCCTTCACGGTCAGCGGCGAGTCCGCGGCGAGGCCGGCCGCGTCGAGCAGGGCGGCGACCACGGCGGGGTCGTTGCGGACGACCACTCCGAGCGCGTCGCCCGGCTGGTAGACGAGGCCCGAGCCGGCGATGTCGAGCTCGATGTGGCGGGTCTCCTTGCTGGAATCGCGGCCGACGATGGTGAGATTGTCGATGATCCGCGCCTGGAAGGGATTGCGCCTGTCGTGGGCGATTGCGGCCGGGAAGGCGGGGTCAGCCGGGGCGGACACCTCGCAGCCCGCCCCGGCCTGGGCAACAAGCAGGGCCAGCGCCTCGGCGCGCCACTGTGCTGCCGTCTCGTCATAGTCGACGTCGCATTCGGCCCGCTCGGCCAGCCGGGTCGCTCCGAGCGCCTCGAAGCGCCGGTCGAGGCGCCGGCCGGCCTCGCAGAAATGCTCGTAGGTGGAATCGCCCAAAGCGAGGACCGAATAGCGAAGCTCGGGAAGCTTCGGCGCCTTGGGGCCTTCGACATATTCGAAGAAGTCCATCGCCGGCTGCGGCGGATCGCCTTCGCCATGGGTGCTGACGATGACGAGCAGATCCTGCTCGTCCCTCAGCCGGCGCGGCTTGTAGCGGGCCATGTCCTCGACCTGGGCGACGAGGCCCCGGTCCGCGGCGGCGGCCGCGAAGGCCCTGGCGAGCGCGGCGCAATTGCCGGTCTCGCCGCCGTGGAGGACGGTCAGGGTGCGGACCGCGGCGGCGGCCCCGGCGGGAAGCGCGCCGTCGGCCGCGAGCCTGGCGATCCCGGCTTCGAGACCCGCGAAATAGCCGCTGATCCAGCGCGCCTGCTCGGGCGTGACCGATCCGCTCAGGGCTTCGACCTGACGGCGCTGCTCGCTGGTCAGAGTGTCGGCCGGGAAAAGGGCTCGAGCGGTCATGGCTGTAACCCCACTCTTTCCCCTCTCCCGCTTTCCGCGGGAGAGGAGGGGCCCAA
>DASVTA010000027.1:0-3665 GCA_036387815.1 Allosphingosinicella sp. | reverse complement strand
GGTCCATTCCATGAAGGAAGGCGTCTGGGGCCTGGTGCGCGTTCTCGAGGGGCGGCTGCGGCTGTTCTTTCCGGAGACCGGCCGGGAGCTGGATCTGGCGCCCGGCGAGCCGGGGCTGCTCGAGCCGTGCGAGCCGCATTTGGTCGAGCCGCTGTCGGCGTTCAGGATGCAGGTCGAATTCTATCGGAGCCGTCCGTCCACGAAAGCAGCCCCAGCCGCTCCCGCCGCATCCAGCGGACGAGCAGCATGACCGCCACGGCGGCGAGGCCGGCGGCCAATCCGATCCAGATCCCGACGCCTTCCCAGCCCAGCCCGAAGCCGAGGCCCACTCCCGTCACGAGGCCGATCCCCCAATAGCCCAGGGCGGCGTAGACCATCGGCACCTTCGTATCCTGGAGGCCGCGCAGCATCCCCGCGGCAACGACCTGCGCCCCGTCGAAGATCTGGAAGAAAGCGGCCACGATCAGGAAGGAGACGGCGAGCGGGATCACGGCGTCGTTGGCCGGAAGCGCGGGATCGAGGAACATCGTCACCAGCGCGTAGGGGAAGGCCAGCATCGCCAGGCCGGTCAGGGACATTAAGCCCGTGCCGAGCACGAAGGCGGTCCAGCCGGCGCGGGCGACTCCGGGCCGGTCGCGGCGGCCGAAGGCGAGGCCGACGCGGACGGTGGCGGCCTGCGAAAGGCCCATCGGCACCATGAAGCTCAAGGCGGCGAGCTGGATCGCGATGGCGTGGGCGGCGATGGATTCCGCCCCGATCAGCCCCATCAGGAAAACGGCGGCGTTGAAGATGGTGATCTCCAGCGCGAGCGTCACCGCGATCGGAAGCCCGAGCCGCCAGACCTCGCGGAAGCGCTGCCAGTCCGGCCGCCAGAAGTTGCCGAACAGGCGGAACCGGCGGAACCGCGCGTGAATCAGCACGACCAGCGCCATGCCGGCGAACATGATGGTGTTGGCGAGCGCGCTGCCAATCCCGGCGCCCATGAGGCCGAGCTTCGGAAATCCGAGATGGCCGAAGATCAGGCCGTAGTTGACGATCCCGTTGAAGAGGACGGCGATCACTCCGATGACGAAGGACCAGAGCGGCTTTTCGAGCGCGGAGATGAAGGACCGGAGCACCAGATACCAAAGATAGGGAAGGAAACCCCATTGAAGCGCTCGGACGAAGGTTTGGGCATCGGCGGCAAGGGCCGGATCCTGGCCGATCGCGACGAGGATCGAGCCGCTGAACCACAGAATGATCCAGACCGGCACCGTCAAGGCGACCGCAGCCCACATGCCCTGACGGACGGTGCGCCGGACGTCGCGCACGCTGTGGCGGCGCTCGCCCAGCTCCTTCGCCATCATCGGGGCCGTGGCCGTGACCAGCCCGATGCCGAAGATCAGGAAGGCGAAATAGACGTTCACGCCGAGCGTTCCGGCCGCGAGCACCGCCGGCCCGGCCCAGCCCAGAAGGACCACGTCCGTGACGTGGATCAGCGCCTGGGCGATGTTGGTGAGGACGAGGGGCCAGGCGAGCGCCACCGTCGCGCGAATCTCTTCGCGCCAGAGGCGGCGGTTCTCGGAGCTTCGCTGAAGCATGGAGGGCGTCCGTAAAGGCTCAGTCCCCGGCGCGAAAGCACCTCGTCATCCCAGCGAAGGCTGGGATGCCGTGGGGTGAAGGGCGGCGGGGCCTTTCACCCGCCGGGGCCCCAGCCTTCCCCGGAGCGACGTAACGCTTTCGCCGGGATGACGGCGTACCTATCTCTCCGGCATGACCGTCCCCGTCTCAGTCCTCGACCTCGCTCCCGTTCCCGAAGGCTCGGACGCAGGCGAGGCGCTTCGCAACTCCCTCGACCTTGCGAAGGCCGCGGAGCGGCTCGGTTACCGGCGCTTCTGGATGGCCGAGCATCATTCGATGCCGGGTATCGCCAGCGCGGCGACGGCGGTCGCGCTCGCCTTCGTCGGCGCCGGAACGACGACTATCCGCATCGGCGCCGGCGGCGTGATGCTTCCCAACCACGCGCCGCTGGTGATCGCCGAGCAGTTCGGAACGCTCGAATCGCTCTTCCCGGGACGAGTCGATCTGGGCCTCGGGCGGGCGCCGGGGACCGACCGCGCCGCGGCCCGGGCGCTGCGCCGCAACCTCGCCTCCGACGAGAACCAGTTCCCGCAGGATGTGCTGGAGCTGATGGGCTTCTTCGAACAGCAGGAAGGACTCGGCGTCCGCGCCGTTCCGGGCGAGGGGCTGGACATCCCGGTCTGGATACTCGGATCGAGCCTGTTCGGCGCCCAGCTGGCGGCGATGCTCGGACTCCCCTACGCCTTCGCCTCCCATTTCGCTCCGGCCCAGATGATGGAGGCGATCCGGGTCTATCGGACGCGATTCCAGCCTTCCGCACGGCTCGACCGGCCCTACCTCATGCTCGGATTCAACGCTTTCGCGGCCGAGACGGCGGAGGAAGCGGAGCTTCTCGCCACCTCCGTTCAGCAGGCCTTCGTCAACCTGCGCACCGGCAATCCGGGCAAGCTGCCGCCGCCCGTGCCGGGTTATGCGGAGACCCTGCCGCCGGAGGGCCGGGCGCTCCTGCGCCAGGTACTCACCTGCTCGGCGATCGGGACCCGCGAGACGGTCCGCGAGAAGATCCTCGCCTTCGTCGAACGGACGGGGGCGGACGAGCTGATGATCACCTCGCAGATATTCGACCATCGGGCGCGGGTGCGCTCCTATGAGATCGTTGCGGAGGCGATGGCGTAATCTTGCCTCCCTGCCGGCGGAGCCGGTGGGGAGGGGGACCAACCGAAGGGTGGTGGAGGGGTAACCGACGAGGCCTGCGCCAATTACCCCTCCACCATGCTTCGCATGGTCCCCCTCCCCATCTTCGATGGGGAGGCAAATCAGCGCGAATCCAGCTCCCTCACCAGCTTCTTCGGCGCCTGCGCGCGGTAGCTTTCGTCGATCCAATCCCTGAGCTGGTCGAAGCTCGGCATTTCCTCCTCGGAAGGCGTGAAGCTCACCCAGCCCGATTTGCCGAGGCCGTAGCCCGTCGGCTTCGCATAAGGCAGGCCGAGCGCGGCCTCGCCGGTATAAGGCAGCTTGACGGAGAGGCTGAAGGCCTGCCCCTTCGCCGGAAGATAAGCGAAGGTCTTGTCGTTGACGGCGAGATCGTCGTGCTCGGGCCAGGGCGCCTTCGAATGGGCGCCGGGATAAGCGAGGCCGAACGCCCTGAGCTCGTTCAGCAGCGCGTCGGTCGCTTCGCTCATCGTCGGAACCTCCCGGAGCCGCCGTCATTAGCACAGGCGAGGAGACGTTGGCATATGGACGACAAAGAGAAGATCAGCACCGGCCCGAACGAACGGGCGCGCAACGAGAGCATCGCCGGCACCGGTCCGGGCCTTCCCGACGATGCGCGCGGCCCCGGGGAGGAGCTTCCGGAGGCACCCACGGATGAAGACGTGGAGCGGGCGGCGAAGGCATTGGGAGTTCCGGGTGCGGGCGAGGACCAGCCGCTGGAGGAGCGGTAGCCCTCCCCGTCATCCCGGCGAAAGCCGGGACCTCGGGGAGACCCGCCGAGACTTCTGGTCCTGGGGTCCCGGCTTTCGCCGGGATGACGATCGGGCGCCGGGATGACGATCGGGCGCCGGGATGACGATCGGGCGCCGGGATGACGATCGGGCGCCGGGATG
>DASVTA010000026.1:0-4300 GCA_036387815.1 Allosphingosinicella sp. | reverse complement strand
CGACTTCTCCGGCTCCAGGTCGCGCGAGCCGAGCGCGCGCCCCAGCGGGCTGCCGACGGCGACCGTGCTGATGTCCACCGGCAAGCCCGAGATGAAGTTGGTCGAGGTGGTGGTGAAGAACTGCTGGTGGAGCGACGGCGCCCTAAAGCCGTTCGACACCGAGCCGCGCAGGGCGAAGCCGTCGACCGGCTCCCAGCGGGCGGCGAACTTGCCGTTCCAGGTGGAGCCGAAATCGGAGAAATGCTCGTAGCGGGCGGCGACGGTGGTGGTGACCCCTTCGACCGGGTCGGTGTCGAGCTCGACATAGGCGGCCCAGCTGTGGCGGCCGACGTCGGTGGCGCTCGCGGCCGGGATCCCGGGGAAGCCCTGGGCTCCGGCCGGAGCGGCCCGCCCGGGGAAGCTGCAAACGCCCGAGCCGGCGTTGAACGAGCCCTGCTGGGCGGCGCAATTGGCCGCCGTCGTCGTTATCGACGGGCGGAAGAAGGGGCCGATGGCGTAGGACTGGATCTCGCCCGGCCGGATCTCGAAATGCTCGTGCCGATATTCGGCGCCGGCGGCGACGGAGAGCGGCTTGGCGAAGCCGAGCCCGAACTGCCGGGAGAAATCGAGATTGGCGATGTCCTGCGCATAGCCCAGGCCGCCCGCGTCGAAGACCCGCTTGCTCTGCGGGCCGAACGAGGTGTTGAGCGAATTGCGGACGGTATAGTCGAAGCTGTTCTGGCCGTGGCCGTAGGACAGGTCCGTCTTCCAGCCCGCGATCTCGCCGCGCACGCCCGCGGTGACGGCGCGGTCGTCGAGGTCGGTGTCGATCAGCGGAAGGAAGCCGTCCGGAGTGAGGGCGACGAAATTCTGGGCGTTCGGCGCCTGGTTGGGCGCGAGCACGCTGAAGTCGCGGTTCTGGACGGCGCCGGCCTGGCGGTAGTTGGCGGCGCTGATCGTGTCGCGATGGCCGTAGGAGGCGAACAGATAGGCCTCCCATTTCTCGGCGATCGGCACCCCGGCGTTGACGAACAGATTGTAGTCGACGCTGTCGGGATCGCCGAAGCGGAACTGGAGCCGGTCGAAGCCCGCCTCGCGCGCGTCGAAGGCGGGCGGAGCGGGACGGTTGTAATTGGGCCTGAGATCGAAGCCGGCGCGATTGGTCCGGTTGCGGTCGCGGAACTCGCCGGTGACGTTCAGGAAGCCCGGCCCCATCGGGATCCCGACATTGACTCCCATGGTGAGCTGGCGGCCGTCGTGGGCGCTTCGGTCGCCGTCGGTGTTGGCGAGCAGGTAACGGTTGTCGGACGGGTCGAGCTGGGGCTGGCCGGAGCCGTTCAGCTGGAGCCCGGTGACGTTCGCGACATTGTTGATCTCGGTGTGATATTTGCCCCAGGTGACGGAGGCGCGGCCGCCGTTGTCGGCGCTCTTCAGCTGGATGTTGATGACCCCGGCGATGGCGTCGGAGCCGTATTGCGCGGCCGCGCCGTCGCGAAGCACCTCGACCCGGCTGATGGCGAGGCCCGGGATGAGGTTCATGTCGACGGCGGCGCTGCCGCGGCCGACCGTTCCGTTGATGTTGAGCAGCGAGGAGACGTGGCGGCGCTTGCCGTTGACCAGGACCAGCGTCTGGTCCGGGCTGAGGCCGCGCAGGGTCGCGGGGCGAAGGGCGTCCGAGCCGTCGGCGATCGAGGGCTGGGGGAAGTTGAAGCTGGGCACCAGCTGGTTGAGGATCTTGTTGGTTTCGGTCTGGCCCGAATTGATGATCGCGTCGGCGGCGATGACGTCCACGGGGACCGGGCTGTCGGCGAGGGTGCGGTCGGTCCGGCGGGTGCCGGTGATGACGATCTCCTGGCCGGCGGGAACCGCGGTGTCGGTGGCGAGCGCCTGCTCGTCCTGGGCGGCGGCGGCCTCCTGGGCGGAGCCGGCTCCGGCGGGCGCGGCCGAATCCTGGGCGAAGGCCGGGCCGGCGCCGAGGGCAAGCGCGGAAAGACTCGTCAGCAGAGCGACGCGCGACATTCGAACCATTTGTAATCCCCCAGAAACGGGCGACCCCCCGCCGCCGTACCGTTTCCAGCTTATGACAATCTGCCCGGCAGGGAAGGGTTTTCTGCTGCAACGCAAAAAGAGGCGGCGCACTGTGCCCGCCGCACCACAGGCGCAAAAAGCCTTGGTCCGGAGCGGGAGAGGCGGCTAAGGGCGGCCGATGAGCAATCCCATCGTCGTCGACCTTCCCCACACACTCGGCGCGCAGGAAGCGCGGCGCCGGATCGAGCGCAACATGAGCCGGCTGTCGGACCACATCCCCGGCGGCGCCCAGGTGAGCCCGCGCTGGACCGGGGACCGGCTCGACCTCGACATCGACGCGATGGGCCAGAAGATGGCGGCGCGGATCGACATCCAGGAGTCGATCGTCAGGATGACGGTGACCCTTCCCGCGGCGCTGGCCTTTTTCGGCGGGATGATCGAGCCGCTGATCCGCAGCCAGGGCGCCGCGATGCTCGAGGACAAGAGCGGCAAGGCCTAGTCCGCCGCCGGGCGGCCGCGCCTGGACCTCACGCCGTCAACGCCCGCCGTCATTGCGAGCGAAGCGAAGCAATCCAGAGGCGGCGCCTCCGGACGCTGGATTGCTTCGTCGCTTCGCTCCTCGCAATGACGAGGGGCGCGCAATGACGAGGGACGTCACGCCGCCCTTTTCTTCTTCACCCGCTTGGGCGGGCCGTCGCTTCGGGTGAGCGAGAGGATCGGGCAGGTGTCGCGGCCGACGACGATCCGGCTGAACTGGTTGAGGCTGAGGCTTCCCCGCGTGTCGTAGCCGATGGCGTGCGCGAACCGCAGCCCGAAGCAGCCGGCGCCGATCTCGGCCCGGTACCAGCGGCGCTGGCGGTCCTGGAGATAGAGCACGTCGTCGGCCGTGGCCTCGAACGTCCGGATGGAGCGGGCGTGGCTGGCGAAGGGGATGCTGACTTCGGGGGCGCGCTCGGCTTGCGGGGCCGGGCCTGCGGCGAAGGCGGGAGCGGCGAGCGCCGCGGCGAGGAGGGGGAGGAAGGTTTTCATGGCGCCCGCCATAGGCTGGGCCCGGTGAACCGGGGATGACGAAACTCGGCTTGCCTCGGCGCGGCGCGGCGCTAGCATCGATGGAGGACGGCAAGGGGGCTCGGGCAGATGCGGCATGTGGCGATCATCGGCTCCGGCCCGGCGGGCTATTACACCGCCGAGGCGCTTCAGAAGCTGTACGGCGACGAGGTCCAGATCGACATGGTCGACCGGCTTCCGGTCCCCTACGGACTGATCCGGTCCGGGGTGGCGCCCGACCACCAGTCCATCAAGGCCGTCTACCGGCGCTACGAGAAAGTGGGGCTCTCCGCCAACGTCCGCTTCGTCGGCAACGTCACCGTCGGGCCGGACGTGAGCGTGGCCGAGCTGGTCGAGCTGTACGACGCGGTGGTGCTCGCGACGGGCGCGCCGAACGACCGGCCGCTCGACCTCCCGGGCGCCGGCCTGCCCGGAGTGGTCGGCTCCGCGGCCTTCGTCGGCTGGTATAACGGGCATCCGGATTTCGCCGACCTCGACCCGCCGCTCGCAGTGGAGGCGGCGGCCGTCATCGGCAACGGCAACGTCGCCCTCGACGTCGCGCGGATCCTCGCCAAGACGAGGGCCGAGTTCGCCGGCTCCGACATCGTCGGCCGGGCGCTCGACGCGCTGGAGGGAAGCGCGATCCGGACCGTCCATGTGCTCGGCCGGCGGGGCCCGCACCAGATCGCCATGACTCCCAAGGAGCTGGGCGAGCTCGGCCACCTGGAGGCGGCGGCTCCGAAGGTCGATCCCGCGGACTTCCCGCCCCAGGCCGACGACGCCCTGCTCGAGCCGGGGATGCGCAAGTCGGTCACCCATTTGCGCGACTTCGCCAACCTGCCTCGGGACAAGCCCAAGACGATCGACTTCGACTTCTTCGCGATGCCGGTCGCGGTCGAGGGCGAGGGGCGGGTCGAGCGGCTGATCGTCGAGCGGACCCGGCTGACCGAGGACCTTCGCTCGGTCGGCACCGGCGAGCGCTACGCGATCGAGTGCGGCCTGGTGGTGAGCTGCATCGGCTACCAGACCCCGCCGATCGAGGGCGTCCCCTACGAGCATGGCCGCGGCCGCTTCGCCAATCAGGACGGAGTGATCGGGGGCGGCCTCTATTGCGTGGGCTGGGCGCGGCGCGGGCCGACGGGAACGATCGGCACCAACCGCCCGGACGGATTCGAGGTCGCCGAGAGGATCTTCGCCGCCTGTCCGCCCGGCGGCGGCAAGCCGGGCGGGCCCGGCCTCGACATGC
>DASVTA010000025.1:0-1517 GCA_036387815.1 Allosphingosinicella sp. | reverse complement strand
GGTCCATGGTGGTTTCGCGAAGCTGGTTGGGGTTCATCTCGCCGAGGCCCTTGAAGCGCGAAATCTCGACCTTCTTGCCCTTGAACAGGCTCGCCTCGAGCTCGCCGCGATGGGCGTCGTCCCTCGCATAGGCGACGGTCGGCCCGGACGAAAGGCGATAGAGCGGCGGCTGGGCGAGGTAGAGGCAGCCCTGCTCCACGATGGGGCCCATTTCGGTGAAGAAGTAGGTCATGAGGAGCGTGGCGATATGGGCGCCGTCGACGTCGGCGTCCGTCATGATGATGATCCGGTCGTAGCGAAGCTGGGCCGGGTCGCAGCGATCGCGGGTGCCGCAGCCCAGAGCGAGCGTGAGGTCGGCGATCTCCTGATTGCCCCGGATCTTGTCGGCGCTCGCCGAGGCGACGTTCAGTATCTTGCCGCGGATCGGGAGGATCGCCTGGGTCTTGCGGTCTCGCGCCTGCTTGGCGGAGCCGCCCGCGCTGTCGCCCTCGACGATGAACAATTCGGTGCCGCACGGGTCGTCGTTGGCGCAGTCGGTAAGCTTGCCCGGAAGCCTGACCTTGCGGCCCGAGGTCGCCGTCTTGCGCTTGATCTCGCGCTCCTGGCGGCGCTTCAGCCGTTCGTCCATCCGGTCGAGGACGAAGGCGAGGAGCGCCCGGCCGCGTTCCATATTGTCGGCGAGATAATGGTCGAAATGGTCGCGGACCGCCGCCTCCACGAGCCGCGCGGCGTCCGGGCTGGTGAGCCGGTCCTTGGTCTGGCTCTGGAACTGGGGGTCGCGGATGAAGACGGAGAGCATCACCTCGGCGCCGCCGACCACGTCCTCGGCCTGGACCTCCCTGGCCTTCTTCTGCTGGCCGGTGAGCTCGGCGAAGGCGCGTATGCCCCGGGTCAGCGCCGCCCTTATCCCCTGCTCGTGAGTGCCGCCGTCGGGGGTGGGGATGGTGTTGCAATAATAAGAGGAGCCGCCGTCGGTCCACAAAGGCCAGGCGACGGCCCATTCGACCAGGCCCTGGCCATTCGGAAAATCCTGACGCCCCGAGAAGAAGTCGCTGGTCGCGCAATTGCGCTCGCCGATCTGCTCCTTGAGGTGATCGGCGAGGCCGCCGGGAAACTGGAAGACCGCCTCGGCGGGCGTGTCGCCGTCGGCCAGCGAAGGGTCGCAGCGCCAGCGGATCTCGACTCCGGCGAACAGATAGGCCTTGGACCGGGCGAGCCGGTAGAGCCGCGCCGGCTTGAACCGGGCGTCCGCGCCGAAGATCTCGGTGTCGGGGACGAAGCTGATGCTGGTGCCACGGCGGTTCTGGGTGGGCCCGCGCGGCTCGAGCTTCGAGGTCGGCTCGCCTCGCGAATAGGTCTGGCGCCAGAGCTCCTTGTTCTTGGCCACCTCGATCACCGTCTCGCTCGACAAAGCGTTGACGACGCTCACTCCTACGCCGTGCAGGCCGCCCGAGGTCGCATAGGCCTTGTTCGAGAACTTGCCGCCCGAATGGAGCATGGTGAGGATCACCTCGAGC
>DASVTA010000024.1:0-4572 GCA_036387815.1 Allosphingosinicella sp. | reverse complement strand
GCGCCGCGGTCCCCCTCCCCGAGCGAGCTCGGGGAGGAATTGAGGACTTCGTCGTTGACTTGAAAAAACCCGGAGCCTAACGCCGCTACAGTCGTTCGCCTGCCGTCCGCGTAGGCATCCCAGCCGCCGAAATTTCGTCCCCCGCGGCCTGTCGACCATCCTTATTTCTGAGTATCCCCATGCATCTCAAAGACTTGAAGCAGAAATCCCCCGCCGATCTGGTGGCCATGGCCGAAGAGCTGGGAATCGAAGGCGCCTCCACGCTTCGCAAGCAGGAGCTGATGTTCTCGATCCTCAAGGTCCAGGCCGAGAATGGCGAGGAGATCATGGGGCAGGGCACGATCGAGGTGCTTCCCGACGGCTTCGGCTTCCTGCGCTCGCCCGAGGCCAATTACCTGGCCGGGCCGGACGACATCTACATCGCGCCCAACCAGGTGCGCAAATTCGGCCTGAGGACCGGAGACACGGTCGAAGGCGAGATCCGCGGGCCCAAGGACGGGGAGCGCTATTTCGCTCTCGTCCGGCTCACCCAGGTCAATTTCGACGATCCCGACGCGGTGCGCCACCGGGTCAATTTCGACAATCTGACGCCGCTCTATCCGGACGAGAAGCTCACCCTCGACAGCGCCGATCCGACGCTGAAGGACAAGTCGGCGCGGGTGATCGACATCATCTCGCCGCAGGGCAAGGGCCAGCGCGCGCTGATCGTCGCGCCTCCGAGGACCGGCAAGACCGTGCTCCTCCAGAACATCGCGCGGGCGATCACCGACAACCATCCCGAGGTCTTCCTCATCGTCCTGCTCATCGACGAGCGGCCGGAGGAGGTCACGGACATGCAGCGCTCGGTGAAGGGCGAGGTGATCAGCTCGACCTTCGACGAGCCGGCCAGCCGGCACGTCCAGGTCGCCGAGATGGTGATCGAGAAGGCCAAGCGCCTCGTCGAGCACAAGAAGGACGTCGTCATCCTGCTCGATTCGATCACCCGCCTCGGGCGCGCCTACAACACGGTGGTGCCGTCGTCGGGCAAGGTGCTGACCGGCGGCGTCGACGCCAACGCATTGCAGCGGCCCAAGCGCTTCTTCGGCGCGGCGCGCAACATCGAGGAAGGCGGCTCGCTCTCGATCATCGCCACGGCTCTGATCGACACCGGCTCCAAGATGGACGAGGTCATCTTCGAGGAGTTCAAGGGCACCGGCAACTCGGAGATCGTGCTCGACCGCAAGGTCTCCGACAAGCGCATCTTCCCCTCGCTCGACGTCGGCAAGTCCGGCACCCGCAAGGAGGAGCTGCTGGTCGACCAGGCGACCCTCTCCAAGATGTGGGTGCTTCGCCGGATCCTCATGCAGATGGGAACGGTCGACGCGATGCAGTTCCTCCTCGACAAGATGAAGGACGCCAAGTCGAACGAGGATTTCTTCGCGTCGATGAACCAGTGACGGGAGGAGGCGCCGCCTCCACCGTCACCCCGGCGGAGGCCGGGGTCCCAGGGAGAGACGCTGGGACTTAATGAGCTGGGATCCCGGCCTCCGCCGGGACGACGAGGGTGCCAATGTTCGAGATTCTTCTGAACCTCCACGCCGCCGCCGCCGCTCCACCGCTCGGGCTCAGCGGAATCTGGGACGCGATCGTCACGGATTTCTCGAAGCTCAACACGGCCGCGGCCTGGGTGGTCTTCGGCCAGGTGCTGATGATCGACATCATGCTTGCCGGCGACAACGCCATCGTCGTCGGAGCGCTGGCGGCGGGGCTTCCGCCCGAGCAGCGCCGCAAGGTGATCCTGATCGGGATCATCGCGGCGCTGGTGCTCCGGATCGCCTTCGCCCTCGTCGTCACCCAGCTGATGCAGATCGTCGGGCTGACCTTCGCCGGCGGTCTCCTGCTGCTCTGGGTGGCGTGGAAGATGTGGCGCGAGCTCCAGCATTCGGGCCAGTCGGGCGGATCCCCCGAAGTGTCGGGCGACGAGGACAGCGGCCTCAAGCCCGCCAAGAGCTTCGCCGCGGCGGCCTGGGCCGTGGCCGTCGCCGACGTCTCGATGAGCCTCGACAACGTCCTCGCGGTGGCGGGAGCGGCCCGCGAGCATCCGGGCATCCTCATCATCGGCCTGCTTCTCGCCGTCGCGCTGATGGGCGTCGCCGCCAACATCCTCGCCAAATATATCGAGCGCTACCGCTGGATCGCGTGGGTCGGCCTGGCTGTGATCGTCTATGTCGCCGGCAAGATGGTCTACGAAGGCTTCGTCGACCCCGCCGTGGGGCTGGGCACGCTGTTCGGCTGACCTGTCTCGTCCTCCCGGCGAAAGCCGGGACCTCAGGACAAGAAGTCTCGGCGGGTCTCCCGGAGGTCCCGGCTTTCGCCGGGATGACGGTCAGGGGATCAGCACCGTCGATCCCGTCGTCGCCCGCGCCTTCATGGCGCGGTGGGCGTCGGCGGCCCTGAGCAAGGGGAAGGTGGCTCCGATCCGGACCGTTACCGAGCCCTTGTCGAGCATCTCGAACAATCGCGCCGCCGAGGCCGTCATCTCCTCCCGGCTCTTGCAATAATCGGCGAGCGTCGGGCGGGTCACGAAGACGGATCCGGCGCTGAGCAGGTCGAGCGCCGTGAAGGGCGGGACGGGGCCGGAGGCGTTGCCGAAGGTCGCGATCAGGCCGCGCCGGGCGACCGATCCCAGCGACGCCTTCCAGCTCGCCTCTCCGACGCCGTCGAGAACGACGGGAACGCCCTGGCCGCCGGTCAGCGCCCGCACTTCGGCGGCGAGCGTCTCCATCGGGCAGCAGAGCGAATGGTCGGCGCCGAGCGCCTCGGCCAGCGCCGCCTTCCGGCTGTCCCCCGAATGGGCGATGACGACGGCTCCGATCGCCTTCAGCCACTGGACGAGGATCGAGCCCATCCCGCCGGCCGCGGCGTGGACGAGGACCGTCTGCCCCGACTCCACCTTCGCGCAGCGCTCGATGAGATATTCGGCGGTGCAGCCCTTGAGCATCGCCGCGGCGGCATCCTCGGCGGTCAGGCCGTCGGGGAGCTTCACCAGCCGGTCCGCGGCGATCGTCCGGTGGGTCGCGTAGGCGCCGAGCGGGGCGGTGAAATAGCCGACGCGGGCGCCTTCCCTAAAGGCGGTGACGCCCTCGCCGACCGCCTCCACCACCCCCGCCGCTTCGCCGCCCAGGCCGGACGGCAGCGGCAGCTTGTAGAGGCCGGAGCGGTGATAGGTGTCGATAAAGTTCAGCCCCACCGCCTCGTGCCGGACGAGCACTTCGCCCGGGCCGGGGCGAGGAACGTCGATATGCTCGGCCTCGAGTACTTCGGGGCCACCGGTCCGGCGAAGGATGAAGGCATAGGGATCGCTCATCGGGCTGCGCCTGCAAGCGCGGGCCAGGCGCGCCAGGTTCCGGCGGCGTGGACGATTCCGTAGGCAAGCACGATCAGCGAGCTCCACAGCGCGAACGAATCGACGAGGGCGGGCCGGAGCAGGGCGAGCGGGATGAGGGCGAGGCCGCGGAGCAGATAGACGGCGGTGATGGCGACCAGGGCGGTCCGCATCAGC
Organism: Allosphingosinicella sp.; assembly: GCA_036387815.1. Lineage (GTDB taxonomy): Bacteria > Pseudomonadota > Alphaproteobacteria > Sphingomonadales > Sphingomonadaceae > Allosphingosinicella. Next base: position 1,031 of record DASVTA010000024.1, on the reverse strand, counting down.
GGCAGGCGGGGGAGGAGGCCCGCGCCCGCGAGGGCGTAAGCGGACCAGATGGCGAGGATCGCGGCGATGGCGACCGTGATGAGGGCGGGGCGACGCAGTCCCTGCTCCGCCATCCGCGCCATTTCCTCGCCGGCCCCGACGAAGCGGTACCAGTCCGGGCCGCCGGCGATGACGGCGAGATGGAGGATGGCGGCGAGGGCGCTGAGGACCCCGCCCGCGACGAGCCACGGGTTCGGCGCCGGCAGCGGGGGCGGGGCGCTCAACCGAGGTGCTGCGCGAAGAAGGCGGCGGTGCGGCCGTCGGCGAGCCGGGCCGCGTCCTCGCTTCGGCGCTTGCCCATCTCGGCGGCGAAGCCGTGGTCCTCCCCCGGATAGTCGTGGAGGGTGACCCGGGGGTGATCGTCCAGCCCCTGGTGCATTTCGCGCTGCGCCGCTTCGTCGACGAAATGGTCCGCGCCGGCGATGTGGAGCATCAGCGGCCGCGCGATGGCGTTCTTCTCGTGGAGGATGCCGGGCAGCCCGACCGCATAATAGCCGACGCTGGCGTCGGCGTCGGTGCGGGCCGCGGCCATATAGGCGAGCCGCCCGCCGAGGCAGTAGCCGACGACCCCGACCTTGCCTCCCTCGCCGAGCCTGGCGCGGGCGGCGCGGATCGCCGCCTCGATGTCGCTCACCCCCTGGTCCTGGTCGAAGCGGCCCATCAGGCCGAGTGCCCGGCTGAACTCGTCGGGCACGTCCGGATCGAGCTGGACCCCCGGCTCGAGCCTCCAGAACAGATCCGGGGCAAGCGCAAGATAGCCCTTTTCCGCCCAGCCGTCGCACTTGCGGCGGATGCCCTCGTTCACGCCGAATATCTCCTGGATGACGACGACGGCGGCGCGGGGCTCGCTTTGGGGCTCGGCGACGTAAGCGTCGAAGGCGCCGTCGCCTTCCAGCGTGTCGATCCGGATCGTCCCCATTCCACCGCTCCTTCTTGTCTCTTGCCGCGCTTCTATACACATAGCGCAGAACCTTTCGGAAGGACCGGCCATG
>DASVTA010000023.1:0-6757 GCA_036387815.1 Allosphingosinicella sp. | reverse complement strand
CCGCCGGGTCGAACATCTGCGCCCGGGTCGAGGGAGCCGCGCTCTGGCTGTCCTCCCAGGAGACCAGGAGGCCTCCCGAGGCGAGGCCGGTGACGTTGACGGTGCCGACCTTGTTGCCGGCGTTGCTGGCGGTGACCTCCGGCCCTACCCTGGCGCCGGTCGAATCGAACATCTGGGCCTTGGCAAAAGAGGGGGTGCCGTAAGGCTCGATTGTCTGCCAGCTGATCACGAAGCCGCCGTTCGGCAGAGCGGCGACGTCGGGACCCGATTCGCCGCCAGCCGCATTCGCCGGCACCTGGAACTCCGCGCCGATCCGGTTCCCTGTGGAATCGAACATCTGGCCGCGCACGTCATATTCGCCGCCATCTATGTGGGACCAAAGGATCAGGAAATTGCCGGAGCCAAGCGCTATTCCGGTCGGACGGGCCTGGACGCCCGCAAGCGAGGAATGGACGGCGAATTCCCCGCCCATCTTCGCGCCGGAAGAATCGAAGATCTGGGCCCGAAGATTGTAGGCCGTGGCGAGATTGGAGGTGTCGCCGGTGTCGGCCCAGCTCACGACGAACCCGCCGCCCGGAAGGCTGAAGACGTTCGGCTGGCCCTGGTGATTGGCGGTGACGGTGTTGACGAGGAAATCGGGCCCGAGCGCGTTTCCGCCGGAGTCGAAGATCCTGCCCCTGACTTCGCTGGACGCCGCGTTGCTGTCGTCGGTCCAGGTCACCACGAACCCTCCCGAAGGCAGCCCAGCGATGGAGGGCTCGAGCTGGTTGCGGGCGGTCGTGCTGTTGACCTGGGTCTGGCCCCCTACCCTGTTGCCGTTGGCGTCGAAGCGCTGGAGGGCGATCCCATAGCCGTTGCCGTCGCCGGCCTCCGCGCTCCAGGCGATCGCGAAGCCGCCCGACCCGAGCGCGGCGACGCTCTGGTCATATTGATTTCCGGGAAGGGTCGTGTTCGCCCTGAACTCGGAGCCCAGGCGCTTCAGAGGCATCGTCATCCTCGTCTATCCCTTCCGCACGGAAAAACCGCCGGCTCGACCCCGCCGACCGTCGCGCCTGACCGGGGCGGCAAGCCCCTCATGCCGAACCGTAAGTTTTCCTTTCCTCTTTCACAAGGCAATAGCCGCGCGGGTCGCGCAGGCGATCGGAGCCCGGCTCGCCACCAGGGCCCGAGCCGCATCCACCGTCACTGTTCTCCCGTCATCCCGGCTTTTCCGTCATCCCGGCTTGACCTGGGATTCCATGAGCGCCCCCTGTCCGTCATCCCGGCGAAGGCCGGGATCCATGAACACCGCGGTGCGAGCTTTCCGCAGGTCCGTGTTCATGGATTACGGCCTTCGCCGGAATGACGGGCTAGAGCAGGAAGTCGCTCGCGCTCAGCGGAGTCAGTCCCTGGAGGGTGATGGCGACGACGAGGTCCGCCGTCCCGTCGCCGTTGGTGTCGCCCTCGACGAACCAGGTCCCGCCCTGCTCATAGGCCCGCAACTGCCCCGCCGACGCCGCGCCCGAGCCGCCGAACGCGTTGGAGCCGATCCAGCTGAACGCCTGGTTGCCCGCCGCCAGAGTGTCGGCGTCGATCCTGCCGAGGTCGATCCGGTCGCTCCCGCCGGCGAAGTCGAGGATATGGTCCCTCGACGCCGAGGTGGATTCGGCGCTGTTGTTGTACTGGAACACATCCGCCCCGCCGCCGCCCGCCAGAGTGTCGGCGCCGAGGTTGCCGTGGAGGAGGTCGTTCATGGCCCCGCCCTTCAGCGTATCCGAAGCCTTTCCTCCGAACAGCCGCAGAACGCCGTTGGTCTCGGCGCTCGCATCCACGATCATCGTCTCCGTCGCCATCAGCAGGGCACCGCTGACCGTGAGCTGCCCGCCCGCGCCGACGAGCGCGTCGGAAAGCGTGAGGTTGTAGTCGAACTCGGTGCCGCCGCCCCGCGCGTAGCGCTGGTCCGTCGCCGAGGTCAGCGTCAGGTTGTCGATGTTGGTGAAGAGGCCGGTGAACCCCGGAGCGTTGAAGTCGATCGTGTAATTGCCGCGGAGGAACATGCCGTCGTAGCCCGACCCGCCGTTCACCGTGTCGCCGCTCGCGAACCTGTCCTCAGCGAAGAAGAAGATGTCGTTGCCGAGGCCGCCGGTGAGCGTGTCCCTGCCCTTGCCGCCGTAGACGACGAAGCTGGCATCGGTCTCCGCCGATCCGTCGAAGGTGAAGTCCTCGCCGGCGAGCAGCGCACCCGCGTTGATCCTGGACTGAACTCCGGCCGCGAAATTGGCGTCGTGCGTGGTCAGGACATAATCGTGGCGATTGGCGCCGGGCTCGCCGAAGGCGGTGTTGCTCCCCGCCAGGATCGAGATGTTCTCGATCCGGGTGACGTTCGCCGTCAGCGTCAGCGCGCCGTAGGGGCCCTGAAGAACCAGAGTGTCGCCCCCGTCGCCGCCGTTCACCACGTCCGCCGCCGTCAGCGCTCCGATGAAGAAGAGGCTGTCATTGCCGTCGCCGGCATTCGCGGTGTCATCGCCGCCGTCATACAGCCGGAGCACGTCATTGCCGCCGCCGCCGGTGACGACGTTATTGCCTGCGTCGCCTCTCAAGTCGTCGCCGAGTTCGCTGCCGGCGAGATCCTCGATCCCGGTGACCGTACCGAAATTGCCATAGCCGTCGCGAAGGGTGCCGGCGGCGAGGTTGACGACATAGCCTGTCGTCATCGCTGGCGCCTCCTCGGCAACGCCGTCGCCGTTGCTGTCCGGGCGATAACCCGGGATGTGCGAGAAGACCCGGAGCGTGTCTGTTCCGCCGCCGCCGTCAACCACTGCCGCGGCAGCCGTGACCTCCATGACGTCAGCCCCGCCGAAGCCATAGAGGCTGTCGCCCAGGCCGGCATAGAGGAAGTTGAACGAATCGTCGCCGTAGAGCGTATCCGCAAAGGCCGTGTCGGCGCCCAGCGATTCGACGCCCACCATGGTTTCTACGTTGCCGAAGCCGTCGTTGGAGATGACTCCGGTCCTCAGATCGGCGACCACGCCTTGGGTCGCCCGCTCCTCGAAGAAGCTGACCCGATCGCCAAAGCCCGCGGTTTCGTTCCATTCGCCTTCGTCGGTTCCGCCGTCGAAATAATCGACTCCGGCGCCGCCGCGCATCAGGTCGTCGCCGGACCCGCCGCGAATTTCATCGTCTCCATCCTCGCCAAGCAGGACGTCGAAGCCGCCGCCGCCGAAGAGGTCGTCGTCGCCGCCTTGGCCGGCCAGCCGGTCCGTGCCGTCGAAGCCCCAGATCTGGTCACGGCCGGATGAGCCGTTGAGGAAATCGTCTCCCGAAGTGCCGTTGAGGACGTTGAAGTGGAGCTCCGATTGGACCGCCGAATCGAAGCGCCGCATGGCGATCGCGCGCCCAACTCCGGCAGGATCCGGGGTCACGTCCCAGAAGGCGAAGACGAGATCGTTGTCGCTGAGAACGGCCACCGCCGGGGTGCCCTGGGAGCCGGTGGCGATCTGGTTGACCAGGAACTCGTTCCCGACCTTGCTTCCGTCAGGGCCGAACAGCCGCGCTTTGATCGAGCCGGGCTCATTTTCGGCATTGACCGGATGATCGGTCCTCCAAGTTACCACGAAGCCCCCGGCGGAATCCGCCGCCACTCCGGCGATGCCGAGGCTGCCGTGCCCTTGGAAGCCGGCCGTCTCCGAGTTGACGAGGATTTCTCCACCGATCCTGCTGCCGGTGGAACTGAAAATCTGCGCCCGGATGTCGGCCGGGTCCCAGGTGCCGGTGCTGCCCGTGCCTTCGCTCCTATCGCCCCACACGACGACGAAGCGCCCGTCCGACAGCGCGGTGACGACCGGTGCCGACTGGCTGTGGAGCGTTGTCGTGTTGACGAGGAACTCGCCGCCGATGGCGACGCCTCCGGCGGAGTAGAGCTGAGCCCGAACTGCGGTTCCGGACGTGTCCCCGCCGGTGGCGCTGGAATCGGTCCAGGCGATCACGACTGTGCCGTCGTTCAGCTGGGCCGCATAAGGACTGGTCTGGGTGCCGGCGGTCGTCGTGTTTACGAGGAACTCGCTTCCCACCTTGGCGGCGGTCGACGTGAAGAATTGCGCCTTGATGCCCGAGCCCGAATTGTCGTGGACCAGGCTGTTGTCGGCCCACGTCACCAGGAAGCCGCCGTCCGCGAGCGCCGTCGGAACCGCCCGGGTCTGCAGCTGCGTCGTGACCGTGTTGACGAGGAACTCAGCTCCGATCTTCTCGCCGGAGGGGCTAAGGATCTGCCCCTTCACGTCGATCATCGGCCCGGCGCCAGGACGTGATGGAGCGAACGCGGTCCAGATCACGACCAGATTGCCGTTTTCGAGCACCACGGGGTAGGGCTCGTAGTAGATGTCGGCCGTTACCGTGTTGACTTTGAACTGCGCTCCGGCGCTCCCGTCCGCCTCGTAGAACTGGCCTCTGACTTCGTAGGGGCCTGATCCGGGAAACTCGATCCACGTCAGGAAATAGCCCCCGTCGGGTAGGGCCGTTATCTCCGGAGTAAGGGCGATGCTCTGGGTCGGGCTCGTCACCGCGACCTGGCTGCCGGCCTTGTAGAGTGCGCTCACCGGCGCCGCCGTGAGCGGGATCACGACCGCCTCTTCGAAGACGTTGCCGTTGGGATCGGTGGCCCGCAATGTGATGGTCGCCTGCTCCGCGCCGAAGCCGTAGAGAAGCGCCGTGTCCGCCACGACGAGGCGGTCGCCTTCGACTCGGAAGGCGCCGGTTGGGTCGTTCACCAGATCGTATGTGAAAGTCGCGTTCAGGGCTCCGTCCGCGGAGAGGATCGCCGCCTGGACGTTCTCGATGGACGCCTTGCTGATCGAAGGGACCGACAAGGCGATGTCGAGGATCGTACCTTCGTCAGGACCGAAACGCTGGGCGCTGAGGTCCGTCGTGCTGGCGTCCTGCCAGACGACAAGGAAGCCGCCGTTCGCGAAGGCCAGCATTGCGGAGGAAAGCTGGTCCCCGGCGGTCGTCGAATTCACCAGGAAATCGATGCCCTGCGGGCTTCCGTCGGGGCCGAACACGCGCGCCAGCACCCCCAGGCCCGAGTCGTCGCGGCCCTCCGGGAAGCTGGAGGTCCAGCTTACGGCATAGCCGCCGTCCGCGAGCGCGACGATCGAGGGGGCGGGGTTGCTCGTGCCCAGCCAGGTGGCGACGTTGATGACGGCGCCGGCGGGCGTGCCGTCAGCATTGAGGAGCCGGGTCTTCACAAATCCGTCAATGGCGTCCGCCCAGGCAACCGCCATCGTGCCGTTCGCCAGCACGGCGACAACCGGATTCTGCGCGGTGACCCGCCCCATCAAGCTGCTGCTGAAGGCCGGCGGGGGAGTCAGGTCGTCGACCACCCTCTGCCCCCCGACCTTGTTCGCCGAGGAGTCGAAAACCTGGATTGCGATGTCACTGCCGTAGTCGACCCGGACGTAGGAGTGATTGGAGTCCTGCGGACTTTCGTCCTGCCACACGACGGCGAAGCCGCCGCCCTGAAGGGCGGCGACGCTCGAGGCTGTCTGGTTGCGGTCGGTGACCGAGTTCACCAGGAATTCGCTTCCGACGAAGCTCCCGCTAGCCGAGAATATCTGTCCCCGCACCGCGCTCCAGGACGAATCGTCGTCGTTGTAATCGCTGGTGTCGGTCCAAGTAATGACGAAGCCGCCCCCTTCCAGGCCGGCGATGGAGGGGCGAATTTGGTCCTGGAGGGTCCTGCTGTTGGCCCGTCCTTCTCCGCCGAGGGGCAGGCCGTCAGCTCCGTAGACCTGATAGCCGATGGAGGAGCCGCTGCCGTCGGACCCGGACAAGCGCTCTTCCCACGCGATCACGAAGCCGCCGCCCGCGAGCTTTGCGACAACGGCGTCGGTCTGGTGTTCGCCCGAGGTATCTACGGTGAACTCCGGACCCACCGCCGTGCCGTTCGCTTCGAATATCTGCGCCCGGACCTGAAGGCTGAAGACTCCGCCCGAGAGCGTTTCGTGGGTCCAAACGGCGATATATCGGCTGGCAGATATCCACGCTACCTTGGGCAGCGACTGGATTCCGGTGGAGCCGTTGAGCGTGAACTCCGAATCCGCCCGTTCGTAGAGCCTCAGTGCCTGTACCATGCGAACCTCCCCCTCGGGGCGGCCGGCTGGCGCGCTCCTTCCTCTAAATCACTGACAGCTGTGCATTATTCGCACAAGCGAGAGACTTCTCCATTTCGGAGGGAAGGAAAGCGCATCGACCTCAAGCGCTCCGCGCGCCGCCCCCTAGCCCGCGCCCTCGTCCCCCTCTATCGTTCCGCCATGGCAGGGGTGCTTTCCGGAATCCGCATCGTCGAGCTCGCAGGCATCGGCCCCGCCCCCTTCGCCGGGATGATGCTCGCCGATCATGGCGCCACCGTCTTCCGCGTCGAGCGGGAGGACCGGCCGCCGGTCATTCCGCCCGAGTTCGACATCCTCGGCCGCTCGCGCGCCTCCACCGTTCGGGTCGATCTCAAGTCGGAGGAAGGCGTCGCTCGGGTCCGGGAGCTCGCCCGCGACTCCGACGGCCTCATCGAAGGGTTCCGCCCCGGGGTGATGGAGCGGCTCGGGCTCGGGCCCGATCTCCTGCTCGAGGACAACCCCCGCCTGGTCTACGGGCGGATGACCGGCTGGGGCCAGGAGGGGCCGCTCGCCGGCACGGCAGGCCACGACATCAACTACATTGCCCTCGCCGGCGCACTCCACACCTACGGCCGCGAGGGTGGGGCGCCGGTGCCGCCGGTCAACGCCGT
>DASVTA010000022.1:0-11428 GCA_036387815.1 Allosphingosinicella sp. | reverse complement strand
CGGCGCTGCCGGCCGCCGTCGGCGGATTGAAGGTGCGACCGCCGCTGCCCGATCTTCTCCGCAAGCGGGGCGCTGCGCGCCGGTTCCCAGTCCCGGAGCCAAGCCGACGAAGCGGCTGCGCGGTTCTTCAAGCACGGCCAGAGGCCCCGATACGGCACAAAGCGGGTAGGAACCCGACCCACTTACAGCCGGTTGGATCGGGATGGCTGATCCCTCGATCGTCTGGTTCCGGCAGGATCTGCGCCTGCACGACCAGCCTGCGCTGGCCGCGGCGGCGAGCGAGGGATCGGTGATCCCGGCCTACATCCTCGACGACGAGACGCCGGGGCGATGGAGGATCGGCGCGGCCCAGCGCTGGTGGCTTCATCACAGTCTCGAGCGTCTCGACGAAAGCCTGCGCCGGCTCGGCTCCCGCCTGATCCTCAGGCGCGGCAGGGCCGAGACCGAACTGGCGCGGCTCGCCGGAGAGACGGGAGCCCGCCGGATCCACGCCACGAGGCACTACGAGCCGTGGTGGCGGGAGGCCGAACGCAGGGTGGGCGGTGCGCTGGAGCTGACGCTCCACACCGGCAGCGTCCTGGCGCCGCCGGAGGAGGTGCGAACCGGCGCCGGCTCCCCCTTCAAGATCTACACGCCCTATTGGCGAGCGCTCCAGGACCGACTTCCGCCGCCTGAGCCGGTCGCCGCCCCGGAACGGCTCGGGCCGCCGGACCGATGGCCGCCGACCGACGATCTCCATTCCTGGGGGCTTCTTCCGACCCGGCCGAACTGGGCCGCGGGCTTCGACGCCGAGTGGCTGCCCGGCGAAGCGGCGGCGCTGCAGCGGCTTCGCGACTTCGCCGGCCGGGCCGGAGAATATGGCGTCGAGCGCGACCGCCCCGGTTCGGAAGGCACCAGCCGCTTTTCCCCGCACCTCCATTTCGGCGAGCTCTCGCCTCGGCTGATCTGGGACCAGTTGCCGGAGCAGGCCGGGGAGAAGTTCCGCAAGGAGCTGGCGTGGCGGGACTTCTCGCACAACGTCATGCTCGCCCAGCCGCAGGTGGGAGAGAAGGCGGGGCGGCCCTCTTTCGAGCATTTCCCCTGGCGGACGGGCGCGGAGGCCGATGCGGATTTCGAGGCCTGGAGCCGGGGGCGGACCGGATATCCGATCGTCGACGCCGGAATGCGCCAGCTCTGGGCGACGGGCTGGATGCACAACCGGGTCCGGATGATCGCCGCTTCTTTCCTGGTGAAGCACCTGCTCATCGACTGGAGGCGCGGGGCCGAGTGGTTCTGGGACACTCTGGTGGACGCCGATTACGGCAACAACAGCCAGAACTGGCAGTGGATCGCCGGCACGGGGATCGACAGCCAGCCGTTCAACCGGATCATGGCGCCGCTCGTTCAGTCGAAGAAATTCGGCGCGGGCGATTATATCCGCGCGTGGGTGCCCGAGCTTCGCGGCTTGAGCGACGATCATATCCACGAACCCGGCGCGTCGCGGCCGGGCGGTTATCCGGAGGGCATCATAGGCCACCGGGCCGGTCGTGAGCGGGCGCTTGCGGCCTTGAGCGGTGTCGCGGGAGCGTGACTCCGCCGCCTGCCGCGCCCCGGTTGACCATGGGTCGACGCGGCCGACGCAAATTCTACGGGTTCGGAGCGCCGAAGATGTCCCGGAAGGCGGGCTGCTCGGTAAATTGGCGCAGGCTGTCGCCAAAAGCCGCCATGAGGATGGTGTGCGGACCGCCATCCTGGGCCTGCGGTTGGCTGGCCGCGCCTTCGGCAGTGAACGAAGCGACCACCGCCCGCTGAGCGCGCGAGTAGATTTGCCAGGTCACCTTGACGGAAGCCCGGCCCTTCGACTTCTCGACGCTGCCAAGTCCCTGGTTGGGATAACAGACGTTGATCTCGATCGTCTCGACCTTGGCGGCCACGAGATAATCGGCGCCTCCGGTGTCGGCGCCGGCGAAGAGATTTTCCGGGTCGTCGAACGGCCGGAACCCGAGCCTGACGACGTGAAGTCGAAACGCGTCCTCGAACAGGTCGGTATCCAGCTTCGGTCCGCTGCCCTGCTTCCAGCGGAACTTGTCGCTGCTGATGCACAGCGACCCGCCTTTATATTTGCCGATCCTGGTGCCCGGCTCGATGTCGACGACCACCCGGGAAAGCGCCACCGGCCTCGCCGCCACCGCCGCGTCGAGCGTCTGCGAAACCGGCTGGGCAGTCGACAAGATCCCGGCGGCAAGCAGGCCGGCTGCGAAGCGCATCCTAATTCTCCCCCGGTCGCCGACGGCGAGCGAGCAGATTATTCAGCCTCGCGCCGTTGGCAAGCCTATTCACCCGCGGCGCACAGTCAGCATTGCCCCTTCATCATGACGAATCGCGGCGGGTCCCCCTCCCCGAGGCAAGCTCAGGAAAGAGTTTTCTCTATCGTGCGTCGACGAGCACGATCTCGGCGTCCTCGATCGCACTTATCGTCAGCGTCGGCTCGCCGGTCACCGCGACTCCGTCGCGGGGTTCGGCGCGGCGGCCGTTGGCCTCGATCGCTCCGCCTACGGCCACCAGGTAGACGTGGCGCGCCGGGTCGAGGTCAAGCTCGGCTGTCTCCCCCGCCTTGAGGGTGGCCCCGAGCACCCGGGCGGCGGCGTTGATCTTCAGGGCCTCGGCGTCCTCGGGAAAGCCGCTGGCGAGGGTCACGAAGGTGCCCGCGCGGTCGTCCCTGGGGAAGCGCCGCGCGCCCCAGCTCGGCTCGGCGCCGGGGCGGTCGGTATGGACCCAGATCTGGAACAGGGTCGTCTTCTCGTCCTCGAGATTATATTCGGCGTGGCGCACTCCGGTGCCGGCCGACATGACCTGCACGTCGCCGGCCCCGGTCCGGCCCTTGTTGCCCATCGAGTCCTGGTGGGTGATGGCGCCCTCGCGGACATAGGTGATGATCTCCATGTCCGAATGGGGATGGGGCGGGAAGCCGGAGCGGGCGGCGATCTCGTCGTCGTTCCAGACCCGGATCGCGCCCCAGGCGGTGCGGCCCGGATCGTAATAATCGGCGAAGGAGAAATGGTGGCGGGCGTTGAGCCAGCCATGGTCGGCATGGCCGAGGGTGGCGAAGGGGCGGATGTCGATCATGATTTCCTCGTCATCCCGGCGGAAGCCGGGACCTCAGTGCGAATGGGGTGGTGCGGACGGGCGGAGATCCCGGCTTTCGCCGGGATGACGGAGGGTTAGATCAAACCCTCGGCCCGCAGCGTCTCCTGCACGGCGGGGCGGGCGGCGACCCGCTCCAGATAGGCGGCAAGCCCGGGCCAGCGGGCGGTGTCGATGGCATGGATCTTCGTCCAGTTCAGGACGGCGAAGGCGTAGGCGTCGAGGATCGAGAAGCGTGGCCCCAGGATATACGGGCCTTCGCCGATCTGCTCCTGGAGATAGTCGAACTTCTTGCCGAGGGCCTCGCGGGTCGCTTCCTTGAAGGAGTCGGGCGTCGCCGAATTCCACAGCGGGCCGAAGCCCTTGTGGAGCTCGGTCGCGATGAAGTTCAGCCATTCGAGGAGCCGGTAGCGCTCGATGCCGGAGGATGGAAGCGCGAGCTCCGAGCCGCTCGCCCGGTCGGCGAGATACTGGAGGATCACCGCATTCTCCGTGAGCACCTCGCCGTCGTCGAGCCTCAGCGTCGGCACGGCGCCCTTCGGGTTGACGTCGGTCAGCTTCTCGCCGCCGTCGGTGACCTTGTCAGGGAAGTTCACCTTGGCCAGCTCGATATCGAGCCCGGCTTCGCGGGCGACGATGTGAGGGGCCTGCGAGCAGGCGCCGGGGGCGTAATAGAGCTTCATGTTGGGTCTCCTTTGACTGGAAGATGTGGAGCGGTGGCCCTTTCTGCCTCCCTATCGCGAAGCGATGGGGAGGGGGACCACCGAAGGTGGTGGAGGGGTGACCTGACGCGACCTCGACAGGTTACCCCTCCAACCAGGCAAAGCCTGGTCCCCCTCCCCATGCTCCGCATCGCGAGGCAGATTAAGCGGCCAACGGCAGCTCTTCGGCGGCGAGGCCTCGGAGCTGCTCCACCGCCTCCGCGATCGAGGCAGCCGCCTGATCCGGCCCGAAGGCCAGCTTCTCGACCCGGACGAAAGCCACTTCGTCCAGTCCCATGAAGCTCAGCAGAGTGCGCAGGTGCGGCTCCTGGCTGTCCATCGGCGCCGAGGGACCGCTGCTGTAGAGGCCGGCGCGGCTCTCGATGACGATCGCCCTCTTGCCCTTGAGCAGCCCCACGGGCCCGGCTTCCGAATAGCGGAAGGTGATTCCGGCGCGAAGGACATGATCGAACCACGCCTTGAGGGTCGAGGCGATCCCGAAATTGTACATGGGCGCGCCGATCACGACGACGTCGGCGGCCTTGAGCTCGGCGATCAGTGCGTCGGAAAGCGCGATGGCGTCGCGGGCCGCCGCCGTCCGCGGCTCGGCGCCGCGGATCGCGGGCGTCGTCTGCGCCGTCAAATGGGGAATGGGGTCAGTGCCGACGTCGCGCCGGACGATCCTCACCGGGCCGCGGCCGCGAAGCAGCGCCTCCAGCTCCCCGGTCAGCCGGCGGGTGACGGACGCTTCGCCGGTGGCGGCGCTGTCGACGATGAGAACGTTGGTCATTTCAGCCTCCTGACTTGCAAGGGCCGATATAAGCTTCTAGGCGCGTTGCTTGTAGAGACGCATCTCGCATCATGGTGTTGCATATTATGGAACGCTCATCGACGGATCTCCTCGATGTCCTGGCCTTCGTCCGAGTGGTCGAGACGGGCGCGTTCAGCCGCGCCGGGGAGCGCATGGGGATGTCGAAATCGATCCTCTCGCGGCGGGTGGCCCGGCTCGAGGAGCAATTGGGCGCCAGGCTTTTGACCCGGACCGCGCAGGGGGCGCAGCCGACGGAGGTCGGGCAGGCCTATTTCGAGCGCGCGTCCAACATCCTCGCCGATCTCGAGGCGGCGGAGGAGGTGGTGGCGGAGGCGGTGACTCAGGTGGCCGGGCCGATCCGGCTGTCGGCGCCGCTCTCCTTCGGGGTGCAGCATCTGGCGCCGGCGCTGGCGGAGTTCGCCGGGGCCCATCCCCGGGTCGAGCTCGACATCTCTTTCGACGACCGGGCGGTGGACCTCGCCGCCGGCGGCTTCGACGTCGCGGTCCGGATCGGATCGCTCAAGGACAGCGCGCTCATCGCCCGGAGGATCGCTCCGGTCCGGAAGGTGGCGACGGCGAGCCCGGCCTATCTCGCCGCTCGCGGGCGGCCGGAGCATCCGCGCGAGCTCGCCGACCACGACATCCTGCTCTACGCCAACGAGCAATGGCGGTTCCGGGTCGCGGGCCGGTGGGAATATGCGCGTGGGCGCCCGCGGCTGAGGGCGGATAATGGCGAAATGCTCCGGGCGGCGGCGGAAGCGGGCCTCGGGATCTGCATCCTGCCCAGCTTCATCGCCGCGCCGGGCTTCGAGGGCGGAACCCTGGAGCCGGTGCTTCGCGACTACCCGATGGAGGAAGCCGGGCTCTACGCGGTGATGCCGCCGGGGCGGGCGACGACGGCTCGGGTGCGGGCTCTGGTCGATTTCCTGGCGACGCGCTTCGGGCCGGAGCCGCAGTGGGATCCGTGCTGGCTCCATAACCTGTCCTCCCCGAGCTTGCTGGGGGAGGGGGACCAAGCGAAGTTTGGTGGAGGGGCAGTTGGCTTCGGGCTGGTGGGCTCGAGCGCCAGCCGCTGAGTCCCGCGCACTTATGCCTCCACCACACTTCGTGTGGTGCCCCTCCCCATGCTTCGCACAGGGAGGACAAAGCGGTAGCGAAGCGCTAGAGGGCTGCCATGAAACACGCCTTCCCGCTCGCCGCCCTGCTCCTCCTTGGCGCCTGCGCCACCCGTCCCGCCGGGCCGCCCTCCACTGCGGTCGCGGAAGTTCCAGTCATGGAAATTCCGCGGCCTGGCCCGCCCGCGACCGCTCAGCAGGAGGATGCCAGGCTCCTCGCTTTTCTCGACGAGGCGTTCGAGGAGGCCATCGCCTCCTCCCCCGAGACGCTGACGGCGCTCGGCGCGAAGACGGCCTACGACCGGCTCGACGATTATACCGACGCCCAGGCGGAGCGGCAGCGGGCGCTTTCGGAGGCGCGGCTGGCGCGGATGAAGTCGGACTTCGACTATTCGCGGCTGAGCCCGGCCGGCCAGCTCAACTACCGCCTGTTCGAATATAACGTCGTTCGCGGCCGCGAGCAGTTTCGCTGGCGCGACTACGGCTTCCCGATGTCGACCAACGGCAGCCCCGCCGGCGCTTTCCCGGTCTTCCTGATCAACCAGCACCGGGTCGACAGCGTCGCCGACGCCGAAGCCTATATCGCCCGGCTTCGTGACACCGAGCGGGCGATGCGCGAGATCAACGCCGAGGTACGGGCGCAGGCGGAGAAGGGAATCGTCCCCCCGAAGTTCAACTTCGCACCGGTGCGCGCGGACGCCCGGCGGGCGATCGCCGGAGCGCCTTTCGGAGCGGGGCCCGATTCGCCCTTGCTGGCCGACTTCAGGAAGAAGGTGGACGCGCTCGACGCGTCCGCCGACGTCAAGGCGCGGCTGATCGAAGACGCCAGAGCCGCGCTTTCGGGACCGTTCCGCCGCGCCGTGGGCGACATGTTGTCGACGCTTGACGCGATAGAGCCCAAGGCGAAGGGCAACAGCGGCGCCTGGAGCCTTCCGCAAGGCGCGGAATTCTATGCCTCGCGCCTGCGCGCCCAGACCACCACCGACCTCTCCGCCGACCGGATCCACCAGATCGGCCTGGACGAGGTCGCACGCATCCACCGCGAGATGGAGGCGATCAAGGCGCAGGTCGGCTTCAAGGGGACGCTCCAGCAATTCTTCCAGCACATCAAGACCGGGGCCCAGTTCAAATATCCGAACACGGACGCGGGGCGGCAGCGCTATCTGGCCGACGCCAACGCCTTCATCGCCCAGGTGATGGAAGCGGCTCCGAAATGGTTCAGCCGGCTGCCCAAGGCTCCGCTGGAAGTGCGCGCGGTCGAAACGTGGCGGCAGGAGACGGCCTCGGTCGCCTTCTACAACCGGCCTTCGCCCGACGGGTCCAGGCCCGGCATCTTCTACGTCAACCTCGCGGACATGAACCAGGTGCTGAAGCCGCAGATCGAGGGCATCGCCTATCACGAGGGCGCGCCCGGCCATCATTTCCAGATCGCGCTGCAGCAGGAGCTGGAGGGCGTTCCCAAGTTCCGCCGGTTCGGCGGCTACGGCGCCTATAGCGAGGGCTGGGGCCTCTACGCCGAGCGGCTGGGCCGCGAGATGGGTTTCTACCAGGATCCCTATTCGATGTTCGGGCACCTGTCGCTGGAGCTCTGGCGGGCGGTCCGCCTCGTCGCCGATACGGGGCTTCACTCGAAGCGGTGGACGCGCGAGCAGGCGATTGAATATTTTCAGGCCAATTCGCTTTTGTCCGAGCGCGACATCGTCAAGGAGGTCGAGCGCTACATCAACAATCCCGGCCAGGCGACGAGCTACAAGATCGGCCAGCTCAAGATCCTCGAGCTTCGCGAGCGGGCGAGGACGGCGCTCGGCGAGCGCTTCGACATCCGCGATTTCCACGCGGCGGTGCTCGAGAACGGCCCCTTGCCGCTCGACATATTGGAGCAGCAGGTCGACGCGTACATCGAGGCGAAGAAGGGGTAGGCAGAGGCGGGCGTGGCGGTGTTCATGGATTCCGGCTTTCGCCGGAATGACGTATGGACCGCAATCGACGACGGTTTGCAGGAGAAGCGACATGGCCAAGGGTCAGAAGAAGAGCAACAAGGAAGCCAGGAAGCCCAAGAAGGAGGTCAAGAAGACCATCGCGGCCAACCCCTCCAGCAAGGGCGTGGTGGCGAAGGACTGATGGCGGAGCCCTTCGCGCGGCACCGGCAGCCCTGGAAGCAGGAGGAGATACAAAAGCTCCACCTGCTCGCCGGCAAGGGCATGTCGCTGAAAGCGGTCGCCAAGGCGTTGACCCGGACCGAGGAGTCGGTGAAGGAGCGCGCGAAGCAGGACGGGCTCAAGATCAGCAAGCTGCGCTAGTCCATGAACCGCCTCTCCCGCCTTTCGCGGGAGAGGAGGGGCCCAAGCCGAAGGCTTGGGAGGTGAGGGTCTTTTCCGGGGCCGGTGTACAGACCCTCCCCTCCCACCGCTTCGCGGCGGGCCCCTCCTCTCCCGTGGGAACGGGAGAGGGATAAGCACCTCAGATCAAACGAAGAGACAGACCATGGCCGAGACACCCCCCGACCGCTTATCGCTCAACCCGCGCAGCCCGTTCTTCGACGGCGAGCTGCTTCGCCGCGGGGTCGGAATCCGATTCAGGGGCAATGAGCGGACGGATGTGGAGGAATATAGCGTCTCCGAAGGCTGGATCCGAGTCGCCGCGGGAAGAAGCCTCGACCGCTTCGGCCAGCCGATGACGATCAAGCTGAAGGGCGAGGTCGAGCCGTTCTTCCAGGATTCCAGGGGCGCGGAAGAAGCCGAGGCCGGAGAGGGCGATGGGGCTTCGGAAGCGGGCGATGCCTGACTTGCCTCCCCATCGCGAGATGGGGAGGGGGACCATGCGAAGCATGGTGGCGGGGTAGAAGGCGCCGCGGCTATCGGTTCGCCGGGAAACCTCTCAGTCGGATTAGTTACCCCACCACCACCCTTCGGGTGGTCCCCCTCCCCATGAAGCTTCTCTCCATGGGGAGGCAAGTCATGCCTCCTTGCCAGTCTGGACCTTGCGCTTCACCGCGCGCACCGCCTTTGCGACGATCCCGTCCTGGGCCTCCTTCTCCTTCCGGTGCCCGTCCTCGATCGCGTCGAAGAAGGCTTCGATGCTCGCCGGCGCGGTCTCGCCGCCAAGGGCGGAGGTGAAGAAATAGCCGAGGCGGCGATAGCTTTCGAACTGCGATTCGGAGAAGAACTGGTCGGCGGTGGATTCGTGCGGGAATGTCTTGCTGACCTCGGCGTAGGAGCGCACGTCCACCGGCAATTGCCCAAAATAGCTCGGCTTGATGTAGAGCAGCCGCCCGGTGCGGCGCCTGCGGTCCTCGGGCTTCTCCGGCTCGGAGCCGGTATAGCGCGCCTCGGGATATTCGATCGTCGCGAGCGCATAGGCCCGCTGCGGCTTTATGTCCCTGCCGCGGCTCGAGATGTCCAGCGAGTCGAAGCTGATGTCGACGTCGAAATCGATCTTCACCTTGCGAACCGCTCCGCCCAGGTCGGAGAATGCGCATTCCGGATCGGCGCCGGCGTCGCTGACGACGATGTAGCGGCAGCGGCGGCGGATCATCTCGTAAAGGGCGAGATTTTCGAAATGCCCGCCGTCGGACAGGTAGATGTCGCGGCCGCGGTCGTCGGTCGCTCCGCCGAGCTCGCGCAGGATCGCGAACAGCGAGTTCTTCGGCCCCGAGGCGCGGATCGCGTCGCCCATCGTCTCGCCCTGGGCCGGATTGGGAAGCCAGGCGCCGAGGCGGACGTTGAAGAGGGTCATCAGGAAGGCCGTCGCCGCGGAGGTGTGATAGCCCATGTTCGGGCTGGCCGCGGCGCCCGAGATCGACACGGCCGTGGCGAGGCTGGCCCCGCACCCGGCCATGGCGAGATCGGGCTCGTTGCCGCCGTAGATGCTGGAGGCGACGTAGGCGCCCGGCGGATCGTTGAGGTCGACGGCGGCGCCCTCGGGCGGCCAATCCGGCGGCTTCAGCATTCCGCTGCCGGAGTAGCGGGGCGTGAAGACGAAAGGCTCGGCCTTGCGCTCCTGCCAGGCGAGCTTCTCGCTCGCGGTGACGTTGAGGGCGACGTTGATCACCGGGTAGAGCACCGCCGCCCCGGGGCCGGTGGCAAGCTTGTGCATCCGCACGTTGTCGGCCGCGTCGAAGCCGGTGAACGGGTCCGGCTCCCGCTTCAGCCGCGCGCCGCCGAGGAAGGCGCGGGCGAGGCGGTTGCGGTACAGGCCGTTGAGCGAAAAGCGGTTCACCTGGATCCGCCGCCCGAGGAAGGCGAGCGCCAGGAGCAGACCGCCGAGAAAGGCGATATGGGCGACGACGTGCGGATCGAGTCCGTCGGGAAGGTCCGGGCTTTCGATGGCCGCCGCGATCCAATCGGCGCCGTTCTGCTCGATTCGGCCGAGGATCAGAAAGAGCATGAGGATGAACAGCCCGGTGCCGACCGCGATCATGCCCTGCATCGGGATATATTTAAGGACGAAGGCGCTGATGCCCTGGACGGTGCTGGTGCTGTTGCCGCTTTTGGAGCTCTTGCCGCCCGCGACGGCGACGAAGCCGCTGACCAGCGCGATCATGCCCGACAGCGACATGTCGTAGCCGGGAATGTAGCGCCGCAGCGCCCAGTCGAGGATGAGCACGGCGAAGCCGACGACGCCCCAGAGCAGCATCGGCTTGATCTTCACCGCGGAAAGGCGCGCAAGCCATTCGCGGTCGGCGTCGGGCCGAACGGTCGTGCCGGTGGCGTTGCGGAAGCCGGCGAAGACGATCGCGATGAGCAGCTGTGTTCCCATCAGCCAAAGCGGCCCGAGGACGGTGAGAAGCGCGACCGGTGAGAGGGAAGCCTGGGTCCGGTGCCAATGGGTCACCGCCCCGAGCTGCGGCGGGAGCTCGGGATCGAGCGAGGGATGGCCGGCCAGCGAGGTCAGCCCGGGATCGAGCCAGCGCTCGAAGAGGGCGGCTCCGAGCACGGTGACGACGGCGGCGATGACGAGTGCGCCGATCCACAGAAGCAGGTCGTTGGCGAAAGTCTGGCGGTAGCCGTTCAGCGGATGCCACCGGTCCGGTGCCTCCGGCCCGGGAAGGGTCATTCCAGAAGCGATCAGCCCCAGGATCGAAGCGGTGAGGGACGTCAGCGCGAGGGCGAGGCCGGGCAGGAGCAGGGACGCTTCCTCCGAGAAGAGGTCGATCCCGATGCTCAGCGTCCCGGCGATCGCCCAGCCGACGAGCGGGAGGACGATCCGGACGGCGAGCCAGCCGTCCGCCCGGTCGGGCTTGACGTTCGTCTGGGCGCGGTAGCTGGGAAGCTCGCGCGCGACGTGCCAGGCGGCCATCCAGGCGAAGACGGCGCTGACGATCAGCGGGGCCGCCGGGAGCCAGTGCACCATGGTCGCCCGGTAGGGGAGCGACAGGACGCTGGCGGCGAACAGGTTGGGGAAGACCGTCACGAGCATCAGGAGCGGCGCGAAGAGCAGCCAGTTCAGCGCGATGTTTCGGCCGGAGATGGAGATGGCGGTCCAGGTGTCGTTGGAGCCGACGCCCACGCGCGGGGTGATGAAGTTGGAATTCTCGCGCAGGGCGGAGACCTCCGCCGGCTCCTTGACGGCGCCGAGCTTCGCCATCACCGAGGCGGCGCCTCCGGGCTCGTCGTGGATCCAGCGCTGAAGCCAGCCGCCGATATAGCCGCCGCCCGAGACGGTGGAGAGATAGTGGA
>DASVTA010000021.1:0-8291 GCA_036387815.1 Allosphingosinicella sp. | reverse complement strand
CATCGCCCGGTCGGGCTGAAGCGCCAGCGCCAGGGCCGCGACGATCATCCCCGCCGTCCCGGCGGCATCCGGCCGCCGGGCGTACAGGATCGTCATCACGGGGACGAGGATGAGGCTGACCTGGAGGCCCAGCGGCCCGACCATGACCCAGCGCGACGCCCCTTCCGCCGCCGTTCCGAAGAAGGCGGTCAGCACCAGCGCGAGGGCCAGGACCATGACGGTCGCTCCGGCGCCGGCGAGGCGGGAGCGCCCTGCCCCGGCGAGCGCGAGCCAGGCCGTCGCCCCAAGCACCAGAGCGGCGAGATTGACCAGCAGGTATCGGGACGGCGCTCCGGCCGCAGACATATACGCCATCCCCAGGCCGACGGCGAAGGCGGCGCAGAGGAGGCCGAGCAGGCGCGGTCGCGCCGAAAGTCCGTTCATGGTCGCTAGGCTCCAGAGTGAGAGGGGAAGTGGAAACAAGGCGGCGCGGAGAGCCGCGCCGGCGGATCCCAGTCGCGCCCGAAAGGCCAGCCCCGCCGCGGCGCGAAGGCACCCGGCGGCGAAGAGCAGGGCGGCCCGGTCGTCCTCTATCTCGACGAGCTCGCGCGCCATCGCGCCCGCCCAGGTCGACAGAGTCGGCGGGAGCATCCGCGAAGCCGCCGACACCATGGTCATGGCGAGGCGGCGCGGGAGGCCGCTCACGACGCGGCCTCGCCGGCGCGGCGGCCCGCGAAGGAAGGGGCCGGCCCCGTTGGGGAGGCCTCGGCTCGAGCGAGCCGCTGGCCGGCGGCGGTGAGGCGATAGGCGTGGCGCGGCGGCCGTCCCGCCGCGGCCGGCGGCTGCCACTCGGCTTCGAGATAGCCCTGGGCTTCCAGCCGGATGAGGAGCGGATAGAGCGTCCCGGACCTCACTCCCGTCATCGACGTCAGCTCGTAGCCGTAGCTCCAGCGCGGGCTCGCCTGCGCCAGCGCCGCGAGGAGCGCACGGGCATGTCCGGAGAGGGCGCGTCTGCGAGTCATCGCCACCTTAATCTACCTATGTAGATTTAACGTCAAGTCCCCTGTGGCGGAAGTTCTCCGCTCGCCCGGGCCGACTAGCGAGACGCAGATCTCGGCGCAGGTTCGGGGTCAACGGCGGGGTGCGGCCCGACCTCGGCGACGAGGCGCTTCAGCCCCTCGCCATTCAGCGGGCCCAGATAGAGGCCCATGGTCCGCGCCAGCGGGACCGCGGCTGAGCCGCCGGCCGATATCCCAGCAGAGGCAGCCCGCCTCCCCTCCCCGGTCAGCGCATTGGCCACCCGCGCCTTCAGCATCCGCTCGATAAGCCGGTTGCGTTGGGTATCGAGGCCGAAGCTCAGCAGCCAGGCGGCGACGAACGGGAGCGGGGTGGTAGCGGCCGAAAGCACGAGTTGGCCGAATCCCTGCGCCCCAACCCAGCGCTTCTTGAAGCGCAGCTTCGGCCCCATGTGAATCGCGAGCTGTTCGACATAGTCGTCGCGGCAGCGGATCGCTTCCGCGAGGCCGATGCCGCCTCGAGCGAAATCTTCGAGCGCATCCAGATAGGCTTCGCCCGCCTCAGCGACGTTCTCTTCCCGGCGGATCGTGTAGATGAAGTTGAAGTCATCGCCGAACTCGATCTCGGGGGGCAGAGAAATGATGAGCTGGTTCATCCTTTGCAGCGTATCGAAGTCGATGCCTTCATCGGCAACGACGGTCTCGGGGCCGGCAAGGTCCGGGAATGCGGTCACGAGAGCGCTTGCGACTCCAAGACGCGTGTCGCTCAACTGCGGGTCGGCGCTGAGCTCGACGCTTCGCGATGCCCCTG
Source organism: Allosphingosinicella sp. (assembly GCA_036387815.1). Lineage (GTDB taxonomy): Bacteria > Pseudomonadota > Alphaproteobacteria > Sphingomonadales > Sphingomonadaceae > Allosphingosinicella. The sequence continues at coordinate 6,485 of DASVTA010000021.1, read as the reverse complement.
CCGAATAGGCGAGGTGATATATTTCGTTGGCCAGGTTCATGAAGGGGACGACCTGGGGGTATTCGGGGTAGCTTGCCACCCGCTCCTTTTCCATTCGGATGGTACCCAGGGCGTGAGGATCGATGTCGCGCCCTGCGAAGTGCCGCCAGCAAGCCTCCTCCCAATAATTGCGCGCTCCGTCGAAGGCGGGGTTCAGGCTCTGCTCGAACCGGCGGAAGATGGCGTCGAAATCGCGCCGCAGGCCCTTCGGAACGATCGCTTCCCCCTGCGCCTCCGGCAATGCCGCGACCCGTTCCATCAGAAGATAGAAGATGTGCCCCATATTCTTGTCCCGAGGCCAGGCGAGGTTGCGCTGGCCTACGTCGTCGGAAAGCCTCTCGAGCTGGCGGCGCAATCGGGGCCAGCGCTCCTTGTCGCCGACCAGCGCCCGGTGGGTGGCGACATGCTCGGCGGTGCGTTCGATGCCTTCGGCAAGGTTGGCGCCGCCGCTTCGAGTGAAGAGCCGCCCGACGCCGCTCCGAAGCAACGCCCCGGTCAGGGACGTGCTGATGTTTCTCAAATCCCCTATCAGCATCGGATTCGCCAGCAGATAGCCGTCGTTGATGAGGATGCGCTTGCCGTAGATGGCGGAGGTGATCAGCTGGTGCTGGATCGACCGAAGGTCGATCCGGGCAGGCCAGGGATAACGATCCACCACATCGTCGAGCACGCCGTAGTAAGTGAGCTGGTTCTGAAAGTCGGTGAACATGGACGTTACTCCGGCGGCGGCTCCGATCGATCGAAATCCGGCCCTTCGCCAAGTGCGGATCGGGCGATTTCGGGCGTGAGGTAGATGCGCGCGACGCCGCTCCAGCCGAAGCCGTCGTGGCTCGCAGGATCGGCGGCATCGGCGAGCCCCTCCTCCCACAAATCCAGCCTGGCGGCGCCGCCGGACATCCGGAGGAATGGCAAGGGGGCGAGGCCAGGCGCGCCCGGATGAGCGAGGGTTGCGAGTGCGTGGGAATAGGCATCAGAATGGGCGGGATCATCCCACCGCTCCAGAAAGCGGCGCCGCAATGCGAGCAACGCGTCATCCGCCGCCACCTGGTCGACCAGGGTCGACGAAGCGTATTTCACCGGGACGACGGGACTCCGATGCCGGCGGATCCCGGTTCGCCCGACCTCCACGCCCAGCAAGGCGGGAAGCTGGGGGTCGGCCCATGTCGAGACGCTGGCCGGCTTCCCGGTCGTGAGGACATGGGCCGCGGCGAAGTTGATGTGATAAATCTGGTTCGCCGCACGCATCAGCCGATCATGCATGGGCCCCGGCAATCCGGCCGCGAGATCCCGCTCGGCTAGCGCCTCCCACTTGGTGCGCGGGGCGGTGGGATCCCGGTCTATCTCGCCAAGGAAGCGGTCGACGAAATGGGCGGCGGTGCGGACCGCATCGGCGGCGAGTGCGCTCGTTGCAAGCGAATCCCGCCAGCGGCGGGCGAGGCTCGCATAGCCGGCGGTAAGGTCGCGGCCGGGCCAGCGGACGTCACGCCCGCTCCGCGCCTGGCCCTCGCCGGCAGAGTCCAGCTGCTGCGCAATGGCCGGCCAGTCCGGGCTGGAAATCAGGCGCGCGTGGGTTGCGACCCCGCTTTGCGCTCGAGCCGCGATCGACTGGCTGATCGGCTGGCGAATCGACGCTATTCGAACGGCTCCCAAGTCGATGAGGCGGCGGATTACCGATTCCGGCCGGCCGAGGCCGGCGAACAGGATCGGATGCGCCAACAGATAGCCGTCGTTGACGATCGAGCGGCCGCCGAACAGGAATTGGGCGACGAGCAGGCGATCGAGACCCTGTGCCGTGGGCGGCTCGCCCCAGGGATGGCGAAAGACGACATCGTCCAGCGTTCCAGCATAATCTTCAACGGCAAGAGAAGGCGCGGCGCTCATGCTTCACGATAGACCGCGCGCGCGCCGTCTGAAATGCCCGCGCTTCGCCGAGCGCGTGGCGCGGAGCCGGCTCCGGTCAGCCGGAATGCGCCGCGCCGGCGACAAGCCCGAAAGCCGCCAAGGCCATCCAGACGGCCATTGCGACCATCATCACATTCTCCGACAGGGACACGAAGCCCAGCGGCACGTTGCTCGAGCCGCCCACGCAGGCGCATTTCAGCTCGCGCCGGTCGACATAGACCGCCTTGAACACGGAGACGGCGCCGACCGTGCCGATGAACAGGGCGACCGGAACAGACAGCCAGGCAAGCACGCCCGCCACCATCAGCACGCCCGCTCCCCCTTCCGCGAAGGGATAGACGTAGCTGTACGGAACCCATCTCCTGGCGAGCAGGTCGTAATTGAGGAACATGGTCGCGAAGCTCTCGATGTTCTGCAGCTTGAGGAGCGCCAGAACCATCATCGAGAAGCCGACGAACCATTCGGCGGCGCGAAGGCTGAAGGCGCCTGCCGTCGCCGAATGGCTCGCCGCCATCGCCATCAGGGCCGTCGTCGCGAACAAGGCGATCACCGGCCGATAGCTCGCCGCCTTGGGATCCGCGACCGTCTTGCCCAGGAACCGGCGAAGATCGTCATAGCCCCCGATCCGCCGTCCGCCGATGAAGATCTGCGGAGTGGTCGCCACCGCGTGCTCCGCCTTGAAGGCATCCGTCTGCTCGCGCGTCGTCAGCCTGCGGTCGTCGACCCGGTAGCCGTTGCGCTTCAGCAGATCGATCGCCTTGAGGCCGTAGGGGCAGGTGTGGGACGGCATCGCCATCCGGTGGATCACCGCCGCCTTCGCCGCGGCCGGCGAATTGGTCACGTCCGACATTTTGCGTCTCCAACTGAATTGCCGGACCTATATGGGGTCCGTACCACGGTGCGGAGTCAAGGGGCGTTCGACGGCGGCTTGCCGGTGAACGTTCGAGGCGCGCCGCGCGTTCAGACGGCTCGGATGCGGGCCGGCAGCCAGCGGCCGCCTCCCATGCAAGCACCCGGCAATGGTCCGCTCCTAGTCCTCCCCCGGATTGCCGGGGGAGGGGGACCGCGCGAAGCGCGGTGGAGGGGTTCTTCGGAGTCGGAAAAGGCCCCTCCACCACCCTTCGGGTGGTCTCCCTCCCCTGCAAATGCAGGGGAGGATCTGAGGATACCGAAGCTGAATGTCGATACAGCCTGGCGCCGCGCACTGGAGCCGTTCGTTTTATCGCGGTGCGAGCTCCGCTAGGCTCGCCGCAAGGTCCGAATTGCGGAAGGGCTTGACCAGCCGCGGGAAGTGCGAGGCGATGCCGTCGGCTTCCGCATAGCCCGAGACGATCAGCACGGGCAGGCCCGGCAGCCGCGCCTGGACGATGTGGGCGAGCTCGGTGCCGTTCATCCCGGGCATCAGATGATCGGTCATCATCACGTCGGGCCTGAGGCCGCCGTCGATCAGGCGGAGCGCCTCTTCCGCCGAAGCCGCCTGAACCACTTCGTAGCCGAGATCCTCGAGCATTCCGGCGGTGCTGTCGCGAACCAGCGCCTCGTCGTCGATCAGCAGCGCCGTGCCCGCTTTGGCGGGCGCCTGCGAAGCGGGAGCGGCAAGGCGCGACTCGTCCGCCGGCAGGTCGCTGGCCGGAAGCCACAATTCGACGTTGGTGCCGACTCCGACCCGGCTTTCGACGTTGAGGGCGCCGCCGAGCTGGGACGCCAGCCCGTGAACCATGGAGAGACCGAGTCCGGTGCCCTTGCCGATGCCCTTGGTCGAGAAGAAGGGTTCGACCGCCCGCTTCAAAGTGGCTTCGTCCATGCCGATGCCGGTGTCCGCCACCGAAAGCCGGACATAGGCGCCGGGGCGAAGCGCGGAGCGGTGATCCGGCCCGACCCGGTCGAGGCCGGCGGTGATCCGCAAGGTGCCGCCTTCCGGCATGGCGTCGCGAGCGTTCACGCCGAGGTTCAGAAGCGCCATCTCGAGCTGGTTGGGATCCGCCTTGGCGGGCGGCAGCCCCTCCGCGGCGTCCACCACGACGTGGATCTGCGGTCCCGACGTGCTTGCGATCAGGTCCGCCATTCCCGCCACGAGCTTGCCCACGTCGACCGCGCTGGGCTGCAGCGGCTGCCGCCTGGCGAAGGCGAGGAGACGCTGGACCAGAGTCCTGGCGCGATCGGCCGACTGCATCGCGCCGTCGATCAGCCTGCGCTCGCGGGGACCGCCGAGCCCCTTGCGCTGGAGCATGTCGAGGCTGCCGACGATCGGAGTGAGCAGATTGTTGAAATCATGCGCGACCCCGCCGGTGAGCTGGCCCATCGCCTCCATCTTCTGGCTTTGCCGAAGCGCCTCCTGCGCCCGCTCGAGCTCCGCGGCCGCCTCGCGCTCGCCGGTGACGTCGCGGCCGACGGCGTAGAAGATGTCCCCCTGCGGAACCAGGGTCCAGGAGATCCACCGCCAGGAGCCGTCGGCGTGGCGGAGCCTGTCCTCGAAGCCGCGGACCGTCTCCCCCCGCGCCAGCGGCTCCATCATCGCCGCCACTTTCTCATGGTCGTCGGGGTGGACCTGCTTGGGGAAGTCCATGGCCAGCAAGGTCGCCTCGTCGAAGCCGAGCGTCGCCTGCCAGGCGGGGTTGATCGCCTTGAGATAGCCGTCGAACCCCATGACCGCGAACAGGTCGCGGCTCATCTCCCAGATCCGGTTCCGCTCGGCGGTCCGCTCGACCACCCTTTGCTCGAGCTGCTCGTTGAGGTGGCGAAGCTTGACCTCGTCGCCCTTGCGCGCGGTGACGTCGATCGCCGTCCCGATGACCCGGGTGCAGACGCCCTCGGCGGTGAACAGCCCCCGCCCCTTCGCCGCGACCCAGCGGACGACCCCGTCTTCCTTGCCGATCGTGCGATACTCGACGTCGTAGACGGCCCGGCGCCGCGGGTCGCAGGCGGCTTCGAAGGCTTCGGCGGTATGGGCGCGGTCGTCGGGGTGGAGACCGGCGAAGAAATCCGCCATCGACACCGGCACGTCCGGCGAGATCCCGAACATGGCCTTGACCCGCGGCGGCCAGAACAGGGTGTCGGTGAGGACGTCCACGTCCCAAAGGCCGATCTCGGCGGCCTCGGTCGCGAGCCGAAGCTGCTCTTCGCTGAGCGCCAGCCGGGCCTCGGCCTCGCGCCGGTCCTGGATGTCGATCACGGAGCCGACATAGCCCAGATACTCCCCCTCGCCGCCGAAGCGGGCGGCGGCGGCGTCGATCGCCCACCGATAGGCGCCGTCGGACCGGCGAAGGCGGAAATCGACCCGATAGTCGCGCCGCTGCGCATTGGCCTGGACGAAGGCCTGCTCGGCCGCCGGGCGGTCCTCGGGGTGAACGGCGCCGAGCCAGCCGAGGCCCTCCCCCTGCCCCGGCCCCTGGCCGGTGAACTCGTACCAGCGCCGGTTCAAGTAGGTGCAATGCCCGTCGGGATCGGTCACCCACATCATCACCGGCGCGCTGTCGGCCATGTTGCGGAAGCGGGCCTCGCTTTCGGCGAGCGCCTGCTGTGCGTGCTGCGCCTCGGAAATGTCGCGGACGATGAGGACTCCGCCTTCGACGACGCCGTCGCGGAGCACCGGCGCGTTCGAGCAGGCCACGGGCACGGCCCGGCCGTCCTTGTGGAAGAAAATATCCTCGTGCGAATAGAGGCTCTCGCCGTTGAAGAAGACCCGGCCGAGCGGGCACTCGTTCATCGGATAGGGGCGGCCGTCGGGGTAGCGATCGTGGACGACCTCGTGGAGCTTCCTGCCCTCGAGCTCGGCCCTGGTCCACCCGAACATCCGCTCCGCGGCCGGGTTGGCGTAGACGGTCCGGCCTTCCTCGTTCAGAAGGAAGATCGCGTCGGCCGCATGCTCCATTACCAGCTGCGAGACGGCGAGCTTCTCGTGCAGCCGGCCGACGGAGTCCGCCGCCGAACCTTCGGGCCTGCCGCTCGAATCCTGCCGCATCCCCCGCCGCTCCTGCTGACGCCCGCCGATTGGAACCGCAGTAGACACGGCCGCGCCGAGCGCACAACCCGGCTTCCGCACCGTTATGGTTGGATCGGCCCCGGCGCGACGATCCGCCGCCGCCTTTCCGAGCGCCTATTCCTCGGTACGGATCAGCACCGTCTCGCCGATCAGCGCGAAAAGCACGAAGGGCGCCCAGGCGGCGAGCAGCGGCGGATAGGCGCCCAGATTGCCCATCGCGAGCGCGAAATTGTCGGCGACGAAATAGGCGAAGCCAAGGAACATGCCGATCACGGCTCTGAGGAAGAGCTGCCCCGAGCGGGCGAGACCGAAGGCGGCGACCCCCGCGAGCAGGGGCATGAGCACCGCCGACAATGGGCCCGACAGTTTGTGCCAGAGCCCGGATTCCAGCTCGGCCGTCGGCCGCCCCGCCATCTTGAGCTGCTTCACCGAGTTGCGGAGCGTGACGAAGTCCTGCTCGTCGGCGGAGATGCTTGCGAGGGTGAACTGGGTGGGATCGAGCCCTGCCCCGAAGGGCAGTACGGCGCTTCGCGTGGAGGTGCCCCGGGCGACGTCGAAGGTC
>DASVTA010000020.1:0-3197 GCA_036387815.1 Allosphingosinicella sp. | reverse complement strand
ATCAGCGATTCGCAGCTCGCCTCGATGCGTCCCGGAAGCGTCGTCGTCGACCTCGCGGTGGAGCAGGGCGGCAACGTCGAGGGCTCGGCGCCGGGCGAGGTGGCGGAGCGGCACGGAGTCCGCATCGTCGCCAGCTGCGTATCCGAGATCAGACGCGGTGCCGGACGGCCGGGGATGAGCGCGGTGGTGATGACGATGTCCTGCTTGGCGATGTGGCTGGAGACGAGCTCGGCCTGCGCGGCCTTATACTCGTCCGACATCTCGGTGGCGTAACCGCCGGTGCCCTCGCCTTCGATGCCCTTTACGTTCTCTACGAACACCCCCTTGGCGCCGAGGCTCTCGATCTGCTCCTTCGTCGCCGCGCGGACGTCGGTCGCGGAAACGACGGCGCCCAGGCGCCGGGCGGTGGCGATCGCCTGGAGGCCGGCGACGCCCACGCCCATGACGAAGATCCTGGCCGCGGCAATGGTGCCCGCCGCCGTCATCATCATCGGAAAGGCCCGGCCATATTCGGAGGCCGCGTCGAGCACCGCCTTGTAGCCGGCGAGGTTGGCCTGGCTGGAGAGCACGTCCATCGACTGGGCGCGCGTGATCCGGGGCATCAGCTCCATCGCCAGAGCCTCGAGCCCGGCGGCGGCATAAGCGTCGACCCGCTCGCGCTGCCGGAAAGGATCGAGCATGGCGACGACGAGAGCGCCGGGCTTCGCGCCTTGAAGCGCCGCCGGATCGGGACCCTGGACGGCGAGGATCGCGTCCGCGCCGGCGAGCGCCGCCTCGCGCGGGCCGACGGCGGCTCCGGCGGCCTCGTAATCGGAATCGGCGACGGAGGCGCTTGCGCCCGCCCCGGCCTCGACGGCGATCTCGGCGCCCAGCGCCGCGAACTTCTTCACCGTCTCCGGAGTCGCCGCGACCCGTCGTTCGGCCTGAGCCGTCTCCTTCAGGATCGCGAGCTTCACCGCTTGTCTATTCGCGGATCAGCAGGATGACGATGAAACCGGTGATGACCGAGATGATCGTCCCCCACTTCATCAGGAAGAGGAAACCCTCATATCCCTTGCGGTGAGTGATGGCTTCCTTCTCGAACTCGCCTTCCGCCGCCATTTTCCTGTTCCCCTGTTCCTGGTCGGCCGCCCTTCTAGCGCCGGACCCGCGGCCGTTGAAGCCCTGATTAAGCCGAACTTTACCTGCGCGCGCTAGAGCCTCCCCCACGAAGCCCATGAGGAGTGAAGATGCGGCCGGACCCGACGCGATGCCTGCTGCTGATCGACGACGAGCCCGCACAGCGCAGGCTCGTCACCGCCATCGGCGCTCGGGCGGGCTGGTGGGTGCGCGGCGCCGCCGACGCCGACGCGGCCGCGAAGATCCTCACCGAGGCGGACGGGCCGCCGGTGGACGCCATCCTCCTCGACCATTGGCTGCCCGGTCCCGAGGGGACGAGGGTCATCGAGCAGATCCGAGCGCTCCGGCCCGATCTGCCGTTGCTGGTGATGACCGCCCAGACCTCGGTCGCCGTGGCGGTCGAGGCGATGCGCGCCGGAGCCCATGATTTCCTGGTCAAGCCGATCGCTCCCGACAGCCTGCTCGGAGCGCTCAACGCGGCCACCGACCGGCGCCGGCGCGGCGGCGGCGAGCTTCGGCCGCTCTCGGAGAAGATCTCGCACCGGCCGCTCGCCTTCGAGGAGATCGTCGGCTCCGCGCCGCCCTTCCGCTCCGCCCTCGCCGTCGCCGCCAAGGCCGCGCGCGCCAGGGTATCGGTGCTGATCGAGGGCGAAAGCGGCTCGGGCAAAGAAGTTATCGCCCAGGCGATCCACACCGCGAGCCCACGCGGCCGAAAGCCGATGGTGACGGTCAATTGCGGGGCGATCCCCGAAAATCTCGTCGAATCGGTGCTCTTCGGCCATGAGAAAGGCGCCTTCACCGGAGCCTTCGACCGCCATGTCGGCCGCTTCGAGGATGCGGACGGCTCGACCCTGTTCCTCGACGAGGTGGGCGAGCTTCCGCTCGACACCCAGGTCAAATTGCTGCGCGTGCTGGAGACCGGCGAGATCCAGAGGATCGGTGGCCGGTCGGTCCATATGGTGGACGTTCGGATCATCGCGGCGACCAACCGGCGCCTCGCCGAGGAAGTCGCCCGCGGACGGTTCCGCGAGGACCTCTATTACCGGCTGAACGTCGTCCACGTGCCGATCCCGCCGCTTCGCGACCGGGCAAGCGACATCCCGCCGCTCGCCCGCCACCTGCTCGGCCGAATCGCCGAGCAGCCGGGAATGCGCCACCTCTCGATCACCGACGACGGGCTGGAAGTGCTGATGCGCTACGGCTGGCCGGGCAATGTCCGCCAGCTCCAGAACGCGCTCTTCCGGGCCGCCGTGCTGTGCGACGGGAACGCGCTGACCGCCGCCGACTTCCCCCAGATCGCCCAGGAATCGACGCTCTCGCGCCGCTCCAGCGACTTCCATCGCCCCGCCTTGAACGGCGCTTCGCAGCAGGCGGCGCTCTCCAACGGCCCGGGAATCACGCTCTACGACCCGGACGGCAATCTGCGGCCCCTGGAAGCGATCGAGGCGGACGTGATCCGGCTCGCCATCGGCCATTATCGCGGCCGAATGACCGAAGTGGCGCGGCGGCTGGGGATCGGGCGTTCGACCCTTTACCGCAAGCTGGGCGAGCTCGGCATCGGCGAGGTGGCCTGAGGAGGCCATCGTCATCCCGGCGAAAGCCGGGACCCCAAGTCGAGAAGTCTCGGCGCGTCTGCCCGAGGTCCCGGCTTTCGCCGGGATGACGGAGCGGCTAGTCTCCCCTCATGCCCGATTTCACCCAAGCCATCGTTCTCATCACCGGCGCCGCTTCCGGAATCGGCGCGGCGACCGCTACCCGCCTCGCCGAGGCTGGGGCGCGCAAGCTCATCCTCATGGACCGGGACGAGGACAAGCTGCGCGACTTCGCCTTCACCTTGCCCTGCGAGCGCCAGATCCGGATCGGCGACGTCGCCGACGAACGGCTTTGGGAGCGCGAGGACCTGACCGGCCTCACCCACGCCGTCGTCAATGCCGGAATCGGCGCGGGCGGGCCGATCGCCGAGACCAGCTTCGCCGACTGGCGGCAGGTCATGTCGATCAACCTCGACGGGGCCTTCCTCACCCTCCAGGCGGCGATGAAGGCGATGCGCGACACCGGCGGCGCGATCGTCCTCACCG
>DASVTA010000019.1:0-6503 GCA_036387815.1 Allosphingosinicella sp. | reverse complement strand
CAGAATTGCGCCGGCGCCACTCGCCCGGCGAGGCTGTATCGGCCGTTGCGCGCCTTGAGGCGCAGATCCGCGGTGCGCCGGCCGGAAAGGTCGAGCCGGGCGATGCCGTTCCACGCGGCCCAGCGGCCGTCGCCCACGATGGTGAGCGCGATCGGCCGCTCCGTCCCGACCATTATTCCGGCGATCCCGCGGGCGGGCGAGGCGAGCCTCACGTCGAGGTCGAAGCGGTCGCGGTCGGGCTCGGCGTCGAGGAACAGCGAGAGCCGGTCGCCGCCGTCCTTCGCCTGCGCCTTGAGGTTGACGAGGGCGCGGCCCGCCCGGACGTCCGCTTCGCCGCGCAGGCTCGCAACCCGGGGCTGCCCGGTCACCGCCTTGCCGACGCGAAGCTGGTCGATCCTTAGCTGCCCGACATGAACGTCGAACCCGGGCAGGACCGGCCCCGGAGTTTCGCTCGGCCGAAGCTTCGGCAGCCGGTGGAGGGCGGCGAGGCGGGCATCGAGGCGATAGATGACGAGGCGGTTGGTGATCCATCCGAGCGGCTGCCAGTCGACGTCGATCGCTGGGGACTCGGCGAACAGCCCCTGCGGATCGTAGAGGCGCACGTCGCGGAGCCTGGTGTCGTTCCAGATCGACCCTTCGATCCTGCCGATATGGATTCGAAGGCCGGACCTGGGCGCCATCGCCGCGATTCGGTCGGCGACGAAGCGGTGGCCGGCGCTGGTGTCGAGAAGCACCGCCAGGCCCGCCGCGAGCAACGCGAGCGTGAGTGCGAGTCCGACCGCCCATTTCGCCAGCCGCGACGGCCAGCGGCGGCGCCGCGGCGGCCGGGGCGGTGGACGGTCGCCCTCGTCCATCAGAATGCCTGGCCGAGCGAGACGTAGACCGCCACCCGGGAATCGCCGCTCCGCGGATTGAGCGGAGTGCCGACATCGACCCGGATCGGCCCGAAACGGGTGTGGTAGCGCACCCCGAGGCCGGCGCCGAAGCGCAGATTGTCGAACTTGGGCAGCGGCGACGTGGAGATGTTGCCGCCGTCCAGGAAGGGGACGATGCCCCAGTTTCCGAAGCGGATACGGGCCTCGAGCGCGAATTCCGTGACGCTTCGGCCGCCGATCGGATCGTCGAACACCGGGTCCCGGGGCCCGAGCTTCTGGAAGCCGTACCCTCGAACCGAGCCGCCGCCGCCGGCATAGAACCGCCGCGAAGGCGCGATCCGGTCGCGCCCTGCCCCGAGGATGGTCCCGAGCCGGATCCGGCCCGCGAGGGTCACGCTCGGGGCGAAGGGCTGGTAGAGGCTGGCGTCGATCTGGGTTCGGGCATAGCCGAACGTGCCGGACTGGAGCGAGGCTTCGGGGGAGAGGCGGAAGGCGAGCCGGTAGCCCACGGTCGGGTCGAGCAGGTCGTTCGAGCCGTCGTAGCTGAGGCTTGCCGGAAGCGCTCCGATGAAGAAGGTCCGCCGCCGGGTCGTGCCGCTCGCGATGTCGACGTCGCGCTCGTCGGTGGCGACCAGCTCGGCGCCGGCCGACCAGGTCCATTTTTTCTGCCAGATGATGTTGGTCTGCCGCTCGATGGCGCCCGAGAGGATGGTGGTCCGCGCGTCATAGGCGGCGCGGTCGATATGGCTGATCGCGACCTGCGCCGTCAGCACCTGGTCGCGCCGAAGGAAATTGTTGCGCCTGAGGACGGCGCCGATCAGCTGCTCCTGGGTGCCGATGACGCCCCGGAAGGTGACCGCGCCTTCGGGCGGGAGCAGGTTTCGATGCTGCCAGCTGGCCTCGACCCGTATTCCTTCGCCGGTCCCGTAACCGGCCTGGCCGGCGATGGTGCGCATCGGCGCGCGCTCGAGCGACACGGCGAGGTCGACGCTCTTGCCCTCGCCGGCCACCGGGCGGATCGCCACCGAGGAAACGAGGCCGGTGGCGATCAGCGCCCGCCGCAGGTCCTCCACCAGAGGCGCCTCATAGGGCGCGCCCGGCTTCCACCGCGCGACGGTCTGGACATGGCGGGCGCTGAACAGCGGCCGCCCCTCGATCACGATCCGGCCGAAGGTCCGGCTCCCGTTCGGATTGACCGGCAAGGTGAGGGCGGCGGTGCGGGTCTCGTGATCGAGCGCTATGTCCATCTCGCCGATTTCGGCGAAGGCATAACCGCGCTTGCCGAGCTCGACGCGCAGCGCCGCCTCGCCCGTCGTCACCCGGGCGGCGTCGACCGGTTCGTTTGCCGCGATCCCGAACGCCTCGCGCAGCGCCGCCGAATCCTCACCCGCGGAGTCGATCCCCGGAAGGCTCACCTCGGCGAAGCGGTAGAGCGGTCCCGGCTCGGCCTCCAGCGTGACGGCGATCTCTCCGTCGGCCGCAGTCCCTTCGACGCGGGTGCGGACGAGCGCGTCGTAGAAGCCGCGGGCGCGGAGCAGCTCGGCGAGGAGGTCGGCATCCTCGCGGGCGCGGCGGTCGATCTGGGCCGCGTTGGCCGGGTCCTTGCGGCTCCGGGCCAAAGCCGAGAGGGGGTCGAACTGAAGCGCCACCGCGGCCTGCGTATCGGGGTCCAGACCTTCGATCCGAACGGAATAAGCCCGCTCCGCGGCGGAATCGGCGATCGCGGAGCTCGGAACGTCGGCGATGGGCGCGTCGGTGCCCTGGTCCATGTCGGGCCAGTCGACGCCGAGGTCCGGCAACGGGTCCAGCGGGGCCGACGGGTCGAGCGGCGGCTGGTCGAGCGGGTCCTCGGGCGTCGGCTGCTCCTGCGCGAGCAGCGCCCCGGGGCAGGCGAACAGCAAAAGCGCGGCCAGCGCGGCCGCCACCCCCCGCCCCGCATCGATTTGAAACATGGGGCGAATCTAGCGGGCGCACGAGGGCGCCGCCAGCCGTAAGATTGCGGGGGGCGATGAGCGGAAACCAGCCGTCATCCCGGCGAAAGCCGGGACCTCAGCGAGTTGAAGGTGCGGCGCTCTTCACCCCCTGAGGTCCCGGCTTTCGCCGGGATGACGGGGGTGTCAGTGTACCGGGCCTGTCACCGCTTCGTCGCGAATCACTTCGATCAGCCGGGCGACTTCCCGCCACCGGCAGAAGTGGACGAAATTGCCGACGCCGCGGCTCTGATCGGCGCGCAGGGCCGCTTCCGAGCCGGCGTGGTCGCCGAAACGTTCGATCAGCCGCGCCGCCTCGGTGAAGGCGGCCGGCGCGAATGCAGTCTGCTGAAGCAATCTTTCCCCCGATCCCGTTGCCGCCGCTCTAACGCGTCGAGGTTTCAAAAACGCGCAGGCGAATGCTTGACGTGCCATTCACCAGAAAAACTCTCCCCCGCCTTGCCGGGGAGGAATTGAGTGGCGGCTTCCTTCCTGCCAAAGACCGCCGGATGTCCAAGCGAACTCGCTCCACCCAGGCCGCCGGGTCGGTCCTTGCGCTCAGCATCCTCGGCGGCGCCGTGGCCGGGGCGATCGTCGGCCAGCCGAGCATCGGAATCCTCGCCGGGACCGGCGCCGGGATCTTGGCCGCCATCCTCTTCTGGCTGAACGACCGCCGCCGCTAGCGCCGCCGCCTGAGTGTTCTCGGGAGGGCCCCGTCCGCCAAGCAGGACCGCACCAAGGCGCAAAGTTCATCCGTTTTGGTAGGAATATTCCTAGACTGAATAGGAAAATTAGATAATAAGAACATATCACGAACATAGATTCGCAGGGGAGTGCTGGTGACATGGTCGTTGCAGCGGAGGATCGAGGCTTATCTGAAGCGCAGCCGGATGCGCCCGACCCGATTCGGGCTGGAGGTGAACGGAGATCCCCGGCTTGTCTTTCAACTGCGGCGAGGCCGGGTCCCCCGCGAGCCCCTGCGCGCGAAGATTCTCGACTATCTGGACCGGGCGGAAGCCGATCGGAGCGATTCGCGGCGCCGCAGCCGCCGCTGACCGACGCGGCCACCGCCTTGTTGCAGGCGATCCGCGAACATCTCGTCCAAGTCGTCCACTTTGCCGGCTTCGTGCTGGAGGAGCTGCACAGCCGGCGGTGGGTGAGCGTCACCTTCCAGGGCGCCCGCCACAGGCTCGCCTTCCGGCTGGAAGGGGAGGGGGCGGAGGCCGCCGCGTCGCGGTTCCTGAGCGGGCTTCAGCCCCGCGACTTCCCGCTTCGCGGCCACCTGCTCGCCGACCTCTCCCTGATCGAGGAAGAGCGGCGGCCGGACTGGGCGCACATCCGGCTGGAAGCTTTGACGGTGGAGGAGAAGTGAGAGCCTCAGGCCCCGCTCGAGGCGATCTTCTGGAGATCGTTGATCGCGCTGCGCAGGCGGTGACCGACTTTTTCCGGCTCCGCGGGCGCTTCCTCCACGGGAGGTAGGTCCGCGGCGGGGAGGGCCTGGCGCTTGCGCGCCAGCCCGAATTCGATCCGGTTGACGAGCTGCGACAGCGACTGATCGGGATCCGCCTCCGCCGCCTGGGGCAGCTGCGCTGCGAGCTGGGCGATGGGCAGGGGCGCTGCCTGCGAGTGGCGCAGGGGCTCCGGCTCCGGCTCCGGCTCCGGCGCAGGTTCAAGCTCCGGCTCCGGCTCCGGCTCGGCTGCGGTCGCCTCTTCCGGCTCGGCTTCGATCCCTTCGAACCACGCTTCGGCCACCGGCTCCGGTTCCGGCGCCTGGGGGACGAGGAAGCCCGGCAGCGGCCGGTGCTCGGCTTCTTCCAACTCGGCGTCTTCGAATTGCGCCTCCTCGGGCTCGGCCTTCGCTTCCGCGAAATCCTCAAGATCGAGCGGCTCGCCCAGGTCGCGGGCGAGAAGCGGCCGCCGCGCCGGTGCGTCGGGATGGGCGTCGGCGCGGCGAAGCCGGGGCGCTTCCGATTCGGGTTCAGATTGCGGCTTGCGCGCCGCCGGAACCCGGCCGACCGCGGCCATCAGGCCCCAGACGGAGGAGAAGGAGAGCAGGGCGGCCGCTCCGACGGCCGCGAGCCGCGCCGTCTGCCCGAGCGGCGGCTGGGCCGCGGCGAGCAAGTCGGGAAGGCGGCTGGTTTCGACAAGGCCGGAAAAGAGCGGCTCCGGCATGGCGAAGGCGACGAAGCCGGCCGAGACCGCGGCGACCGCCGCAAGCCCCGCGTCGAACGCGCGTCCATTGAGAAATGAGAGATTCGACATCAGACCGCCTTGCCCGTGAGCTTCTGGTAAGCGGGTATGTAACTGGAAATATTTGACGACCAGTTACGATCCCGCTTGACGAAGGCCTGCGCCGTATCCCGCCGCTCGTCCCAGCGGCCGCGATTGGCGAAGAGAGTGTCGAGAGCGTCGGTCAGCGCCTGCGGGTCGCCGGCGCGGAAAAGTGTCCCCGTGACGCCGTCCTCGATCAGCTCGCGATGGCCGCCGACGTTGGAGGCGACGACCAGCTTCCTCTGCGCCATCGCCTCGAGCGGCTTCAGCGGAGTCACCAGCTCGGTGAGGCGCATCGCCTTGCGGGGATAAGCGAGGATGTCGATCAGGCCGTAATAGCGGTCGACCTCGTGGTGCGGCACCCGGCCGGTGAAGTGGATCCGCGCCCGCGCGGGCGAAGCGGCGGCCTGCGTCTTCAGAGCCTCGTCCATCGGTCCGCCGCCGACGAGCAGGAGATGCGCCTTCGGCCGCTTCTTCAGGAGCAGCGGCATTGCCGCGATGAGATCGTCGAGGCCCTCATAATCGTAGAAGGAGCCGATGAAGCCGACCACGTCCGCGCCGGCGAGGCCGAGCTTGCGGGCGAGGTTGAGATCGGCGGCGAGCGGGTTGCCGAACAGCGTCAGGTCGACCCCGTTGGGCGCGACGATGATCTTCTCCGCCGGAATCCCGCGGCCGATCAGGTCGCGCCTCAGGCCCTCGCAGATCACGGCGACGCCGTCGGCCCGCCGCGCGGCCCAGGTTTCGAACATGCGGATGAGCCGGTAGCGGACCGAACCTTCGCGGCCCGTTCCGTTGCCGACCGCCGCATCCTCCCAGAAGGCCCTGATCTCGTAGATGAGCGGCAGCCCCCGGCGCTTCGCCGCCGGCAGGGCGGCGAGCGCGTTCAGGACCGGCGAATGGACGTGGAGCTGGTCCGGCTTCCACTCTTCGGCCAGGGCGTCGAGCCGGGCCTCCAGCGCCCGGATCTCGCGCCATTCGCGCAGGGGCGAGGGCGCGGGCGCCGGCTTCGGGGTCCGGTAGAAGTCGATGCCCTCGATCGTCTCGGGATCCTCGCCGGCGCGCCAATGGCGGGCGCCGGTGAGGCAGGCCACCTCCATCCCCCGCGCCTTTTGCGCCGTGACGATGGCACGGGTTCGGAACGTGTAGCCGCTGTGGAGCGGAAGGCTGTGATCGAGCACGTGGAGGATGCGCATGCCCACCCTCTGCCACAACGAGCTTAACGGCCCGTCAACCGCGCCCTGTAGAGGTGTCCCAGTCGGGGACGCGCCGGCGCAGCGTCTTTTCCTCTCCCGCTTTTCGCGGGAGAGGAGGGGCCCGAGCCGGAGGCTTGGGAGGTGAGGGTCTTGCTGTCTCGGAGGTACAGACCCTCACCTCCCACCGCTTCGCG
>DASVTA010000018.1:0-3136 GCA_036387815.1 Allosphingosinicella sp. | reverse complement strand
GGCTCGGCAGGTCTCGGGCGGCGCCGAGCTCACCATCGACCGCGACCGCGACAAGAACCCGGTCGTCGCCCTGCGCGAGATCGCCGAGGAGACGGTGAAGCCCAAGCAGCTCGAGGAGGCGCTGATCTCCGGCCTGCAGCGGGTCCAGGTGGACGACGACGAGGCCCCCGACGAGGTCGGCTCGCTCTCCGCCTCGGCCGAAGCGCTTCGCCTGACCGCCGCCGCTCCGCCGCGCAACAACAATGCCGGCGGCGATTACGAATAACCCTGCCGAGGGCGGCTACGCTCTCTTCGACACGGCGATAGGCCGCTGCGCCCTCGTGTGGCGCGGCGGCCTTGTCGTTGGAGCGGCTCTTCCCGAAGCGTCGGACGAAAAGGCGCGGGCCTCGCTGGCCGCGCGCTTCCCGGCCGCGGCCGAGGCCGAGCCCCCGCCCTTCGCCGCCGACGCGATCGCCCGAATCCGAAGCCTGCTCGCGGGCGGCAGGACGGATTTGGGCGAGATAAGGGTCGATCCCGAAGGCTCGGCGTTCGAGCGCAACGTGTGGCAGGCGGCGCGGCGCATTCCCTGCGGCGAGGTCAGAAGCTACGGCGACATCGCGCGTGAGATCGGAGCCCCGGGCGCGGCCCAGGCGGTCGGACTGGCGCTGGGCCGGAACCCGGCGCCGATCCTCGTTCCCTGCCACCGGGTGCTTGCCGCCGACGGCCGGAGCGGCGGCTTCTCGGCGCCCGGAGGCGTTGCGACCAAGTTCCGGCTATTGGAGATCGAAGGCGCGAGGCGCGCCGGCGAGCCGGAGCTGTTCGAATCGCTGCCGATGAAGGTGAAGCCGGTTTGATCGTCATCCCGGCGAAAGCCGGGACCTCAGGTCAAGAAGTCTCGGCGGGTCTCCCCCAGGTCCCGGCTTTCGCCGGGATGACGGGAGGCTATGCCGCGTTCGACTCGCGGTCGAGGTCTTCTCGGTCCACCCATTCCATGTCGCGCAGGCTGAGCGGACGGCCGTCGGCGGACTGGACGGTCATCGGCGCGATCGGCTGCCGGGTGTAGCGGTCGACCAGCACCGGATTGCTGGGATGGCCGGAGATCCAGCGTTCGCCCCACTGGCGAAGCGAAAGCAGCACCGGAAGCAGGTCGCGGCCCTTTTCCGTGAGCCGGTAAGTCACCTTGCGCCGATCGGCCGGATCCGGATCGCGGCGCAGGATCCCGTGCTCGACCAGCCGGCCGAGCCGGTTGGAAAGGATGTTTCGGGCGATCCCGAGATTGGTCTGGAATTCCTCGAAATGCCTGAGGCCGTTGAAGGCGCCGCGCAGAATCAGGAACGACCAGCGCTCGCCCACCACTTCGAGTGCGGCGCCGATGCCGCACTCCGCGAAAACCTCCCGCAATTGCTCAGCACGGCTCATCGCGCGACCTTAGCTTTTTTCATCGCTGAAACATAAGAAACAATTTTCCGGTTGCAAACTAAAACTGATCTACCTATTGGGTTGCACATCGCAACTGAAAGGGTTTCGACATGATGCGGCTCCTCACCTCCTCGTTGCTGGCCTTCCTGCTGACCGCCTCCCTTTTCGGCGCGACCGCCTCGGCCGCCCCCGGCTCTCATTATCGCGCAGAGGCTGCCGCGCCGCCGGCCGCGTCGCGGCTGATCGTCAAGCAGATCCTGTGGAAATGCGGCCCCGCCGGCTGCGTCGCGTCGCGCGGCAACAGCCGTCCGGCGATCGATTGCTCCGCGCTCGCCCGCGAGGTCGGGGCGCTTCGCAGCTTCTCGGTCGATGGCCGGGAAATCGGCTCCGAAGCGCTCGAAAAGTGCAACGCCGGCGCCCGCTGAGCACCGTCATTGCGAGGAGCGAAGCGACGAAGCAATCCAGCGGGACTCGAAGGCCGCACTGGATTGCTTCGCTTCGCTCGCAATGACGGGGCTATAACCGACCGAAGGGCGATTACCGTTGCAACGCAGCACCGCACCACCCAATGTCGGCGCGGTGCTGAGGCAATATGAACTTCTGGAGAAGGTAAGGGCCTACGACCCGGACGCCGACGAGGCGATGATCAACCGTGCCTACGTCTTCTCGATGAAGGCGCACGGCTCCCAGAAGCGCGCTTCCGGCGATCCTTATTACAGCCACCCGATCGAGGTGGCCGGGATCCTCACCGATCTTCGGCTCGACGACGAAACCATCGTCACCGCCATTCTCCACGACACGATCGAGGACACGGTGGCGACTCCCGAAGAGATCGAGAAGCTGTTCGGGCCGAACGTGGCCCGGCTCGTGGACGGTGTCACCAAGCTTTCCAAGATCGAGGCCCAGAGCGAGAGCCAGCGGGCGGCCGAGAACCTCAGGAAGTTTCTCCTCGCGATGTCGGGCGACATCAGGGTGCTGCTCGTCAAGCTGGCCGACCGGCTCCACAACATGCGCACGCTCCACTTCATCGCAAGCGAGGAGAAGCGGAAGCGCATCGCCCGGGAGACCATGGACATCTACGCCCCGCTCGCCGAGCGGATCGGGATGTACGAGTTCATGCAGGAGATGCAGACCCTCGCCTTCCGCGAGCTCGAGCCGGATGCCTATGCCTCCATTTCCCGCCGGCTGGAGCAGCTCCACAAGGGCGAGGGCGACCTCATCGCCCGCATCGGGCGGGGCATCCGGGCGCATCTCGAAGCGAACGGGGTCGAAGCCGAGGTCCAGGGCCGCGAGAAGCATCCTTTTTCGATCTGGCGCAAGATGGCCGAGCGGCACGTCAGCTTCGAGCAGCTGTCGGATGTCATGGCCTTTCGAGCCGTCGTCGGCAGCGCCGAGGATTGCTATCGTACGCTCGGACTCATCCACCAGCGCTGGCCGGTGGTCCCCGGGCGCTTCAAGGATTTCATCTCGACCCCCAAGCGCAACGGCTACAAGTCGCTCCACACCACCGTCATCCACGACGAGCAGATGCGGATCGAGATCCAGATCCGGACCCGCGAGATGCACGCCCAGGCCGAGCACGGGCTCGCCGCCCACTGGGCCTATAAGGAGGGCGAGGACGAGCAGGCGGCCGACCAGCATCCCTGGATCGACGACCTTCTCGAGATACTCGAGCATGCCGCCACCGCCGAGGAGCTGCTCGAACATACGAGAATGGCGATGTATCAGGATCGGATCT
>DASVTA010000017.1:0-5446 GCA_036387815.1 Allosphingosinicella sp. | reverse complement strand
CTCGGCCGCCGCCCACAATTCCTCGTCGGACGATTCCCAGCGGCCGTAGCGAAGGTTGTCGCGGGCGGAGGCGGCGAAGATCACCGTCTCCTGGGGCACAACGGCGATCCTGGCCCGTATCTCGGCCGGGTCCGCCTCGGGCAGGGCTATCCCGTCGAGAAGCACGGTTCCGGCTTCCGGATCGTAGAAACGCAAGGCCAGCTGGAACAGGGTCGACTTGCCCGCGCCCGAGGGGCCGACGACGGCCAGGGTCTCTCCGGGCGCGACCTTCAGCGAGAATTCGTGAAGCGCGCTGACTTCGCGCCGTGTCGGATAGCGGAAGGTGACTTGGCGGAACTCGAGCGCGCCGCGGACGGGCGTGGGCAAAGGCGTGGGCCGGGCCGGCGCCTTGATCTCCGGCTCCTCGCGGAGCAGCTCGGTGAGCCGGCCGGCGGCGCCGGCGCCGCGCAGCAGGTCCCCATAGACCTCGGTCAGCGCTCCGAAGGCGCCGGCGACGAGCCCGCCGGTGAGGACGAAGGCGGCGATGGTGCCGCCGCTGATGCGCCCCGCCTGGACGTCGACCGCGCCCTGCCACATCACCATCGTAATCGATCCGAAGATCATGGCGATGACGCCCGCCGTCATCAGCGCCCTCAGCAGGATCCGGCGCCGTGCCGTCTGGAACACCCGCTCCACCGCCTCGGCGAAGCGGCCGGCCTCGCGCGCCTCCTGGCCGAAGCCCTGGACGATCTTCATTGCGCCGAGCACTTCGTCGACCATGGCGCCGACTTCCGCGATCCGGTCCTGGCCGAAGCGCGAGACGTTGCGGATCCGGCGGCCGAGGAAGACGATCGGGAGCGTCACGACCGGAATTCCGAGCAGTAGCATCGCCGTCAGCTTCGGAGCGAGAGCGAGCAGGTAGACGATCCCGCCCAGGCCCATCACGATGTTGCGAAGCGCCACCGAAATGGTCGTGCCGACGACCTGCTCGATGATGGTGGTGTCGGCGGTGAGGCGGGAGGCGATCTCCGACGGCCGGTTCTCCTCGAAGAAGGAGGGCGCGAGCCGGAGAAGGTTGCGCTGCACCGCCTCGCGGACGTCGGCGACCACGCGCTCGCCGAGCCAGGAAACGAAATAGAAGCGCGTCGCGGTGGCGAGCGCCATGACGACGACGATCAGGAGCAAATACTGGAACCAGCGCCCTATATCGCCGCCCGTGCCGGTGAAGCCCCGGTCGATGATCAGCTTGAACGCGGCTGGTATGGCGAGGGTCGCCAGAGCCGCGACGAGAAGGGCGAGGAGGGCGCCGGCGACATGGCCCTTGTAGCGCGCCGTGAAGCGCCAGATCAGCGCAAGGTTGGCGATTCGGCGCGGGCTCGCGGTCTCGTCGGGGGTTTCGGCCATGGAGGGGCGGTAGCAGGGGGAGGGCTCCGCGTCATCCCGTCGTCCCAGCGGAGGCTGGGACCCCAGCGGGTGAAAGGCACCGCGGTCTTCACCCCCTGGGGCCCCAGCCTTCGCTGGGGCGACGGCCTTGGACCCATCGCGGCCGCGGATGGTTTCAACTCGCAACCCCTTTTCCATTGACGGCCACGCTGCACCGCACCAAACAGGTGACCACATGCTCTATGATGCCTATGAAATGCAGCGATCGCTGCTCGCCGGGGCCAGCACCCTCGCCAATATCGGCGCCGGCTGGCTGAACAATCCCGCCAATCCGTTCGCCTACAGCCAGATGGGCCCGATCGTGGCGTCCGCCCTCGACGTCTTCGCCCATGCATCGGCGCCGTACGGAAAGCCTGAATTCGGGATCGACTCGACCCTGGTTCGAGGCAAGCCGGTTGCCGTCACCGAAGAGGTGGTCCTGAGGAAGCCGTTCGGCCAGCTCAAGCATTTCCGCCGGGAAGGCGTGAAAGGCGGCCCGAAACTCTTGATCGTGGCGCCGATGTCCGGCCATTACGCGACCCTTCTGCGAGGCACGGTCGAGCGGATGCTTCCGCGCCACGACGTCTTCATCACCGACTGGCGCGACGCCAAGCTCGTCCCGCTCGATTCCGGCCGCTTCGATCTCGACGATTATATCGATTATCTGATCGAGTTCCTCGAGCATATCGGGCCCGGCGCGCACATGCTCGCCGTCTGCCAGCCCTCCGTGCCCTGCTACGCCGCCGCGGCGGTGATGAGCGCCGACAAGAACCCGGCGCGGCCTCGCACCCTGACCCTGATGGGCGGCCCGATCGACACCCGCAAGGCGCCGACGCAGGTCAACACCGTCGCCACCGAGCGCCCCCACAGCTGGTTCCAGAACAACGTCATCGCCTCGGTTCCTTATACCTATCCCGGCGCCGGCCGAGCCGTTTATCCCGGCTTCCTCCAGCTCGCCGGCTTCATGGCGATGAACCTGGGCGATCACCTCACCGGCCATTGGGAGATGTTCAAGCATCTCGTCCAGGGCGATGGCGAGAGCGCCGAGGCGAGCAAGGCCTTTTACGACGAATATCGCTCGGTCTGCGACATGACCGCCGAATTCTACCTTCAGACGGTTGACGTCGTCTTCCAGCGCCACCTCCTTCCCAAGGGCGAGATGATGCACCGCGGACGCCGGGTCGATCCCGCCGCCCTCCGCGACGTCGCGCTCCTGGCCATCGAGGGCGAGCGCGACGATATTTCAGGGATCGGCCAGACCAAGGCCGCGCTCGATATTTCGACCAGGCTCCCGCGCGACCTTAAGCATTATCATCTCGCCAAGGGCGTCGGCCATTACGGCATATTCAACGGCAGCAAGTGGCGCGAGCGGATCGCCCCGGTCGTCGAGGACTGGATCGCCAGGCACGATTGACTCCCTCTCCCGCTTTTCGCGGGAGAGGAGGGGCCCAAGCCGAGGGCTTGGGAGGTGAGGGTCTTTTTTCCGGGCCCGGCGGAGTACAGACCCTCACCTCCCGCCGCTTCGCGGCGGGCCCCTCCTCTCCCGTAAGGACGGGAGAGGGATTTCTAGGCCGAGCCTCGAGTATATTCGGAGTCCGCCTCGTAGCGGGCCTGGGCCTGGGTGCGGTCGCGGCGGTAGCGGATCGAGCCGATGACGCCGAGCACGCCCAGGATCAGGCTGAGCAAGCCGATCTTGCTTCCGAAGACGAGCATCACGGCAAAGCCGCCGAGCCCCACGATCGCCATCATCAGCATCAGCTTCTCATTGCTGGTCGGGATGGCGAATGCCGAGCGGCCGTCGCGGGTCCGGACGGCGAACAGCCCGCGATGATCGATCGCTTTGTAGCCGTAGAAGCGGCCGAGTGTGCCCGGCTCGAGCATATCGGAGACGCTCGGCGATACAGCGACCTTGTCCAGCCGCCGCTCCGCACCATCCGGGGTCCGGATGACGATCCGGTCGTACATGGCGGTCTTCGCGGTCGCGCGCTTCAGAGTGGCGGCCTCGATCGTCCCGTCGATCACCTCGAAGCCCATGCCGAGTCTCCCCTTTTGCGGGCTTCCTTGTTCACCGGCACGGCGGCTTTGGCAATGCGAGAGGCCTTGCGCCTTGTCCGGGCCGGGCTATGTTGCGGCGCAGCAGTGCAGGAGTAAACCGGTGAAGAAGATCGAGGCGATCATCAAGCCGTTCAAGCTGGACGAGGTGAAGGAGGCGCTTCACGACGTCGGAGTGTCGGGGATCACCGTCACCGAGGCCAAGGGTTTCGGCCGGCAGAAGGGCCATACCGAGCTCTATCGCGGCGCCGAATACGTCGTCGACTTCCTCCCCAAGGTGAAGCTCGAGGTGGTCGTCGAGGACGGCCTCGCGGAACGGGTGGTGGAGGCGATCGCCAACGCGGCCCGCACCGGCCGCATCGGCGACGGCAAGATCTTCGTCCTGAACGTGGAGGAGGCGCTGCGCATCCGCACCGGGGAACGGGGTTCGGACGCGATTTGATCGTCATCCCAGCGAAGGCTGGGACCCCGGGGGGTGAAAGGCGCCGGTGCAATTCACCCAGGGACCCCAGCCTTCGCTGGGGTGACGAGTTGGGCTAAGACCGCGCCATATGGAAGACCCCCGCCTCGCCTCCATGTCGCCCGAGGAGCTGCGCTCGGCGATGCGCACCCTGGGCTACCGCACCCAGAACGATCTCGCCGCCGCGATCGGGGTCAGCCGCTCGGCGGTCAGCCTCTGGCTGGAGGGCAAGGTCGGGGTCCCGCGGCCCGTGGCGATGCTCCTGAGGATGCTCATCGCCGCCCAGCGCAGGGCCTTCTGACCTCTACCAACGTGAAATGTTCACTCCGACTGGACCCGCCGGGCCGCATCGCGAAGGCTACTGGAAGGCGCCGGTCCGATTCGGGCGGACGCAACTCACGACAGCGAAACGAGGGCACCATGGCGAGCGACGCGGGCAAGATTCTGAAGCGGATCGAGGACGAGGAGATCGAGTGGGTGGACCTGAGGTTCACCGACCCGCGCGGCAAGTGGCAGCACCTCTCGATGGTCGCCGCCGCGGTCGACGAGGACCAGCTGACCGACGGCTTCATGTTCGACGGCTCCTCGATCGCCGGCTGGAAGGCGATCAACGAGAGCGACATGATCCTGAGGCCGGATTTGGACGCAGCCTATGTCGATCCGTTCAGCGCGACGCCGATGCTGATCCTGTTCTGCGACATCGTCGATCCGGGGACCGGCGAGCTTTACGCCCGCGATCCCCGTTCGACCGCCAAGCGCGCCGAAGCCTATCTCGGCACTACCGGCATCGGCGACACCGTCTTTGTTGGCCCCGAGGCAGAATTCTTCCTGTTCGACGACGTCCGCTTCGAGGACGGCTACAACACCAGCTACTTCCGGATCGACGACATCGAGCTGCCGACCAACAGCGGCCGCGAATATGATGTCGGCAACCTCGCCCACCGGCCGCGCGCCAAGGGCGGCTACTTCCCGGTCGCCCCGGTCGACAGCGCGGTCGACATCCGCGGCGAGATGGTCTCGACCATGCTCGAGATGGGCCTTCCCTGCGACAAGCACCATCATGAGGTCGCCGCCGCCCAGCACGAGCTCGGCCTGACCTACGGCACCCTGGTCCAGACCGCCGACCGAATGCAGGTCTACAAGTATGTCGTGCACCAGGTCGCCCACGCCTACGGCAAGACCGCGACCTTCATGCCCAAGCCGATCGCCAAGGATAATGGCTCGGGCATGCACACCCACTTCTCGCTCTGGTCGGGCGGCAAGCCGCTGTTCGCCGGCAACGGCTATGCGGGCCTGTCCGAAACCGCGCTCTACTTCATCGGCGGCGTCATCAAGCACGCCCGCGCGCTGAACGCCTTCACCAACCCGACCACCAACAGCTACAAGCGCCTGGTGCCGGGCTTCGAGGCGCCGGTGCTGCTGGCTTACTCCAGCCGCAACCGCTCGGCCTCCTGCCGCATCCCCTATGGCGCGGGCGAGAAGTCGAAGCGGGTCGAGTTCCGCTTTCCGGACGCCATGGCCAACCCCTACCTC
>DASVTA010000016.1:0-6595 GCA_036387815.1 Allosphingosinicella sp. | reverse complement strand
AGCAAGGCTGCGCGGACAGCGTCATCCCGGCGAAAGCCGGGACCTCGCGGAGACCCGCCGAGACTTCTCGTCCTGAGATCCCGGCCTTCGCCGGGATGACGGGCGGGGTCCTGAGGTCCCGGCTTTCGCCGGGATGATGGTCAGACGCGGCGGAAGCGGGCGATGAAGAAGCCGTCGGCGCCGCCGGCCTCGGCGAACAGGCCGGGGAGGATGCGGATGCGGTTCCCTTCGACCGGGATCGCGGCGGGAAGCTCGCCCGCCTCGATATGGCCGGCCTCGAAGTCGCGCCGCTCCGCGAGGAACGTCTCGACGACCGCTTCGCCTTCCTCGGGCTCCAGCGAGCAGACCGAATAGACAAGGGTCCCGCCCGGCTTCAACCAGCCCGCGGCCCGGGCGAGCATCGCCTTCTGGCCCTCGGCGAGCTCGGCGATCGCCCGGGGGCGCACCCGATGGAGGACGTCGGGATGGCGGCGGTAGATGCCGGTCGCCGAGCAGGGCGCGTCGAGCAGGATGGCGTCCACCTTGCCGGGCGGCGACCAGCGCAGGATGTCGGCGGCGATCACCTTGGCGGAAAGATTGGTGCGGGCGAGATTCTCGGAAAGTCGTGCAAGACGACTTTCCGACGAGTCGACGGCGGTGACCTCGAAGCCGGCGCTGGCGAGCTGCATCGTCTTGCCGCCCGGAGCGGCGCAAAGGTCGAGCGCGGTGCGGCCGCCGCCGGGTCCGAGCAGGCGCGCTGGAAGCGACGCGGCGATGTCCTGAACCCACCAGCCGCCTTCGCCATAGCCGGTGAGGCCCGCCACCGCGGCCCGGGCGGGAAGGCGCAGATGGCCGGGCATCAGGCTGACGCCCTCCATTTCGGCGGGCGGCTCGGCGCCGGCGGCGAAGACGAGATCGAGCGGCGGAGGCGCGGCGAGCAGCCGGGCGGCCTCGATCGCGACCTCCTCGCCCCAGTTGCGGGTCCAGCGCGCCTCGACCGCCGCGGGAAGCGAGGGCAGATCCGGAAGCTTCGCTTCCTGTCGCATCAGGGTTCCGAAAACCCCGTGGACGAGCTTGCGCGGGCCGCCGTCCACCAGCGGCAAGACGGTCGCGATCGCCGCGTGAGGCGGCGTTTCGAGCGCCAGCGCCTGGACGAGCGCGATCCGAAGCGCGAAGCGGGCCTTGGCGTCGTCGGGAAGGCGATTGCGGGTGGCGCCGTCGATCAAGGCGTCGAGATCGCCGAGGCGGCGCAGCGTTTCGGCGGCGATGGCGTGAGCGAGCCCGCGATCGTTGGGCGCGAGGCCGCGAGCGGCGGTGTCGAGCGCGGCTTCGAGCGGCAGACCTTTGCGGAGGACGGCGTCGAGAAGGCTGAGCGCGGCTCGGCGGGCGGGCACCCCGGCCGGATCGGAAGGGCGGCTCACCACGAGGAGAGCCAGGGCCAGGACAGAAAGGCCGCCACCGCGAACGCGCACCAGAAGCAAAGGCCGAGCAGCGCCGAGGCCCAGTCGGGCACGGGATGCAGCGGCTTCTCATGCATTGGCACGCTCGAATAATCCCGGAAATAGTTCAAAGTCACCAGGTCGATGAGGAAATCGCCGGTTCTCAGGAAGAAGCGGAAGGTGAGGCTGAGCGCGATGTTCGCCACGAAGCTGAGGACCAATTCCGCCACGATCCGGAAAAGGAATTTGAAGGCGACCTCGACGATGGAGCTCATCCCCGGCGGCGGCCCAGCGGATCGAGGGCGCTTGCTCCGGTCCGGCGCGTGCGAGGGACCGTGGCGGAGGCCGCGGCGCGGGACGGGGCGGCGAAATCGGCGGCCATGGCCTGGAGCGCGGCGATCCGGTTGCCCGTGTCCGGATGGGTGGAGAACAGGCTGTCGCGGCCGCCGCTGGAGGGCACGATGTAGAGCGAGGCCGCGGCCGGGTTGCGCATCGCCACCGGGCTCGGGATCCGGGCGGCGCCCTGGTGGAGCTTGGCGAGGGCGGAGGCGAGGGCGCGCGGATCGCCGCAGATTTCCGCCGCGGCGCGATCGGCGCCATATTCACGGGTGCGGCTGATCGCGAGCTGGACGAGCATCGCCGCGAAGGGGGCGAGCAGGACGGCGGCGATCATCGCCAGCGGGTGCGATCGCTCGCCGCCGCGGAAGAAGAAGCCGAAATTGGCGAGCATCGAGATGGCGCCGGCGATGGTCGCGGTCATCGTCATGACGAGGGTATCGCGGTTGCGCACATGGCCAAGCTCGTGCGCCATCACCGCGGCGACCTCTTCCTTGCTGAGGAGCCCAAGGAGGCCGGTGGTCGCCGCGACGGCGGCATGGGCGGGGTCGCGGCCGGTGGCGAAAGCGTTGGGGTGAGGCGAATCGACGAGATAGACCCGGGGATTGGGCAGGCCCGCGCGCGCCGCGAGCGCATGGACGATGCCGACCAGCTGAGGGCAGTCCGCGGCCGTCACTTCCTTGGCGTCGTGCATGGCGAGGACGATCCGGTCGGCATTCCAATAGGTGAGGAGGTTCATCGCCGCGGCGACGATCAGCGCGAGAATAGCGCCGCGCGGGCCGCCGAGGGTGAAGCCGAGCCCCATGAACAAGGCCGTCATCGCCGCCAGCAGCATCAGGGTCCGAAAATGATTCATCCTTGCTTCCTGGCCTCCTGCTCCCGAAATGTGGGGGATGAGCGAGCCATCTTCAATCGGCAGGGCGGGGCGGCGGCCCGGCCATGTCAAGCCGCCGGCGCATCTTTCCCAAAGCCCGCCGCTGCCGGAGCCGGGACCCGGCGCCGGTTCCGAGGAGCATGGCGGCCCCAAGGGCGAGGAGCCGACCCGCTACGGCGACTGGGAGAACAAGGGGATCTGCTGGGATTTCTGACGGTGGCGCAAGCCGCCGTCATCCCGGCGGAAGCCGGGATCTCGGGGAGACCCGGCTAGACTTATTCTCCCTGAGGTCCCGGCTTTCGCCGGGATGACGGGTCGGGCTGGCGGGATCTTGCGAAATTCCTCCCCGAGCTTGCTCGGGGAGGAATTAGTGGCCTTCGCTCCTCAGGGGCCTCGACAGCAGCCGTTCGACCACCTCGTCGACGCTCGCCTCGCCCGCGAGCAAGGCGCAGACAGCCGCAACGATGGGCATGTCCACCCCCGCTTCGCGCGCCGCCCTCGCCAGCACGGGCGCGGTATGGGCGCCTTCGGCGACGGTGCGGCGGTCGGCAAGGAGATCGGCGGCGTCGCGCCCCTCCCCGAGCCCCTTGCCGAGGCTGAAATTGCGCGAGCTGAGGGACGAGCAGGTAAGGACGAGATCGCCCAAGCCCGAAAGGCCGCCGAGAGTCTCGGCCCGGGCGCCCCGGGCGAGGCCGAAGCGGGTCATCTCCGCGAAGCCTCGCGAGATGAGGGCGGAGCGGGCGTTCTGGCCGAGGCGGCGGCCCTCGACGACTCCGCAGGCGATGGCGAGGACGTTCTTGACGGCCCCTCCGATCTCCGCGCCGACGACGTCGTCGGACAGATAGGGCCGGAACCAGGGACGCGCGATCCGGGCCCGGAGCCGTTCGCCGAGCGCCCGGTCGGCGACGGCGAGGGTGACGGCGGCCGGAAGTCCGGCGGCGACCTCATGGGCGAAGGTGGGACCGGAGAGCACCGCCACCGGAGCGGACGGCTGAGCCTCGCGCGCGACGTCGTGCATCAGCGCCATCGTCGACTCCTCCATGCCCTTGGAGCAGAGGATGAGCGGGACACAGAGGCCGGGCAGGGAGGCGAGGATCTTGCGCATATGCTGGGCGGGAGTGACGACGAGGAGAGCGCCGCAGCCGGCCAGCGCCTGCAGGTCGCCGGTGGCGCGGATCGCCGGATCGAGCTTCGTTCCGGCAAGGAACAGGCGGTTCTCGCGGTCGCGATTGACGCTTTCGACCACTTCGGGCTCGAGCGCCCAGAGGAGGACCTCGCCGCCGCCGGCCGCGACCTGTGCGAGCGCGGTGCCCCAGGCGCCGCCGCCGATGACCCCGACCTTCACGCCTTCACCCCCGCGCCGCGCACCTTCTCGGCCTCCGGATCGAGCGGCCAGCGGGCGCGGGCGGGAGCGTCGAGCGGGTCGGTGAGGCCCGAATCGAAGCGAAGCGCGCCGGCCCAGGCGATCATCGCGGCATTGTCGGTGCACAGCCAGAGCGGCGGGGCGACGAAGGGCAGGCCGCGCGAGCCGGCGAGCTTCGTGAGGGCGGATCGAATGGCTTCGTTGGCGGCGACTCCTCCGGCGGCGACGAGGGCGGTCGCCTCGGGCACCCGCTCGAGGGCGCGGCGGGTGCGGTCGACCAGGCTGTCGACGACGGCCTGCTGGAACGAGGCGGCGATGTCCTCGATCCGGTAGAGGCCGCTCTCGCGGGCCCTCAGAACCGCGCTCTTCAGGCCGGCGAACGAGAAATGGGGTTCCGCCGAACCGAGCAGGGGCCTCGGCAGCGGGACCGCGCAAGCATCGCCCGACCGCGCCGAACGCTCGACCGCCGGTCCTCCGGGGAAGCCGAGGCCGAGCAGCTTGGCGGTCTTGTCGAACGCCTCGCCGGCCGCGTCGTCGATGGTGGTTGCGAGCCGCCGGTAGCGGCCGACCCCCTCGACGAAGAGCAACTGGCAGTGGCCGCCGGAGACCAGGAGGAGGAGGTAGGGGAAAGCGAGGCCTGGATCGGCCAGCATCGGCGACAAGGCGTGGCCCTCGAGATGGTTGATCGCGACCAGCGGCTTGCGGGCGGCGAGCGCGAGGCCCTTGGCGGCGACGAGGCCGACCATCACTCCGCCGACCAGGCCCGGCCCGGCGGTGGCGGCGATCGCGTCGACGTCGTCCACCTCGAGGGCGGCTTCGGCCAGGGCCTGCTCGATGAGCGCGGGGAGAATCTCGACATGGGCCCTCGCCGCGATCTCCGGAACGACCCCGCCGAAGGGGGCGTGGGCGCTTTCCTGGCCGGCGAGGCAATGGGCGAGGACCCGCCGGTCGGACCCGACCAGCGCCGCCGCGGTCTCGTCGCAGCTCGATTCAATCCCGAGGATGAGGCTCATGCCCGCTTCCCTGCCACCCCGGCACCCGCTAGCACAAGCCGCGCATGCAGCCGATCCTTCGCCTTGGCACCCGCGGCTCGCCGCTCGCGCTCGTCCAGGCGCGGCTGGTGGCGACGGCGCTTCGCGACGCCCATGGCTGGGGGCCAGAGCTGATCGAGATCGAGCCGATCGCGACCAGCGGCGACCAGCTCCGCGACAAGCCGATCTCGGAGATGGGCGGCAAGGCCTTGTGGACCAAGGAGCTGGATCTCGCCCTGATCGAGGGCCGGATCGACCTTGCCGTCCATTCGATGAAGGACGTCGAGACGATCCGTCCTCCCGAGCTCGCACTCGCCGCGATGCTGGAGCGGGCGGACGTGTGCGACCGGCTGATCGGAGCGCCGAGCCTCGAGGCGCTTCCCAAAGGCGCGCGGATGGGTACTTCCTCCCCGCGGCGCGCGGCCCAGTTGCTGGCGCGGCGCCCGGATCTGGTCATCGTCCCCTTCCGGGGCAATGTCGAAACGCGCCTCCGCAAGATCCAGCGAGGCGAGGTCGACGCGACCTTGCTCGCCGCCGCCGGGCTCGACCGGCTGGGCCGCGGCGACTGCGGAGTGCTCCTGAACGACTTCCTTCCGGCCCCGGCCCAGGGCGCCATCGGGATCGAGGCGCGGACCAGAGACCGGCGGGTCCGCACCCTGCTGGCGGCGATCGACCATCGCTCCACCCATCTGTGCGTCGCCGCCGAGCGCCGGCTGCTGGAGGGCCTGGGCGGGAGCTGCCGCTCGCCGGTCGCGGCGCTCGCCACCCTCGCGGGCGGCGAGATCCGGCTTCGGGCCGAGATACTGACCGAGGACGGGATCGAGGTCGAACGATGCGACCGGACCTTCGCGAGCGGCGATGAATCGGCGCCCCTCGAGCTGGCCCGGGACATGCTCGATCGGGCCCCGCCGCGGCTTCGGGCGCTGTTCGCCCCGTGAAGCTGCTGATCCTGCGGCCGGAGCCGGGGGCTTGCGAGACCGCCGATCGCGCCCGCACCATGGGCCTGGATCCCGTCGTCGTGCCGCTTTTCGCCATTTCAGGCCTCGCCGGGCCGCCGGTGGACCCGGCACTGTTCGACGCGGTGCTGCTGACCAGCGCCAACGGGGCGCGCCACGCGCCGGCGGGCGCGGCGGGCCTGCCCTGCTTCGCGGTGGGCGAAAGCACGGCGGCCGCGGCCCGCGCGGCGGGATTCGCCCAGGTCTTCACGGGCCCGGCCGACGGAGCCGCGGCCGCCGCGATGATGGCGGCGGCGGGCGTGAAGCGGGCGCTCCATTTGTGCGCCCGCGAGCATAAGGCGATCGGCGCGCCGGGAGTCGCGATCGAGCGGCGGGCCGTCTATTCGGCCGAGGCGCTTCCCAACGCCGCCTTCGAAGGGCCGGCGGTGGCGCTGATCCATTCGGCCCGGGCGGGGGCGCGGTTCGCCGAGCTGACCCGGGCGAGGGCGGCGATCGCCGTCGCCGCGATCAGCGCGGCTGCCGCCGGGGCGGTGGGCGAAGGGTGGGCGGTAAAGGCGGTGGCGGCGGCTCCGCGCGACCAAGCCTTGCTGGAGCTTGCCGCCAAGCTGTGCAATCAT
>DASVTA010000015.1:0-6107 GCA_036387815.1 Allosphingosinicella sp. | reverse complement strand
TGGCGACCGAGACGATGATCCTCGATGCCAGCGCGGAGACCGACGGCATCCTCCGGCTGTTCGGAGGAAAGGCTTCGGATACGCTGAAGGGCGGCGCTCTCAACGACCTCCTCCACGGCAATCTCGGCGCCGACACGCTCGCGGGTGGCGGCGGTGCGGATGCGTTCCGGTTCCAGAACCAGGCGGAATCCACCGCCGCCTCGATGGACCAGATCCTCGACTTCACGCCGGGCACCGACAGGATCGAGCTCGACCGCATCGACGCGGATACGCTGACGGCGGGGAACCAGGCGTTCAGCTGGATCGGCTCCGGCGCGTTCACCGGCACGGCGGGGCAACTCCGCGCCTATGAGCAGAGCGGCACCTGGTTCGTCGAGGGCGACACCGACGGCGACGGCACGGCGGACCTCGTCATCGCCCTGACGCTGCAGGGCCCGACGCCGCTGAGCGCGAGCGACTTCCTGCTCTAGCCCCGTCATTCCGGCGAAGGCCGGAATCCATGAACACAGGCCTGCGGAAACCTCACACAGCGGTGTTCATGGATCCCGCCCTTCGCCGGGATGACGGGAAGTGCTCATGAATCCCGGGTAAAGCCCCAGATGACGAAGAGGCGGCGGGCTCAGCGCGCCGGGAACCAGCTCTTGCCCGGCGCGGGGGCATCGGGAATCTCCGCCTGACCCGTCAGGCGGGCGACCACCTGCTGGAAGGTGCCCTCGACGGCTACCCGATGATCCCCGAAATAGATGTCGGTGAAGGGTCCCGAAGCGGTGCGCACATGGGTGACCTTGTCGGGATTGATCGCGACATCGCCGGGTTCGCCCCCCTTCTTCATCACGATCAGCTTCACGATCCCGCTTCGGCTCCGCCTGGTTTCGAATCCCGAGCCTAGCGGCATCGGGTTAACTACGGGTTTGTACGAGCTTGAAGCTCTTGGCTCCGGCGGCGAACACTCGGTGTGGGCGCCCCTCCAGAAGCAGGAGCGTCCGACGGGCCGGGAGGGGAAGAAGCGTCATGACGATGTATGTCTACAGCAATGTCGGGGAGCCGCGCGGCTTCCTGTTCGAAACCACCATCTATTCCCTCGAAGGGACGCCGCTGGGGAGGATCCTCGGCTCACGGGTGCATCGCTTCGACGGCACTTACGCCGGCGAATGGTTCCACCAGATGGTGGTCGACCGGCCGACGGCGAGGCCCCGCTCCATCCCGCCCGTCCCCACGCCCCCGTCGCGGCCGCCGGTTTCCGGCTCCTGCTGGAGACGGCAGGTGGCGGAATATGGCGCTCATACGGATGCCTTCGACCGGCTGGTGGAGCCCGTCGATCCCTACCAGCTGGCGGCCGAATAGCCCGCCAGCCGTCAGCTCGGCGAAAGCCCGGACCTCGGGACAAGAAGGCAGGGCGGGCCTTCCCGGGGTCCCGGCTTTCGCCGGCATGACGGGGAGGGGGTGACGCAGGCGGGGTCGAACTGCCATGCTGGGCGAATGAGCCCGGTGCGCATCCTTCACGCCCATTCCACCTTCGGCCACGGCGGCAAGGAGGCCCGGGCGGTCCAGCTGATGAACGCCTTCGGGGCGGCGGCCGAGCATTCGGTCATCTCGGCCTCGCCGGGGGAGGTGGGTGCGGCAAAGGCGCTCGACCCGGCGCTCAGGGTCGAATTTCCTTGCAGCGCTCCGCCGCTCAGCGGTGCCCCCGGCCTGCCGCGGCTGTTCCGGCTGTCCCGCTTCATGCGCCGCTTCGACCTCGTCCTTACCTACAATTGGGGCGCGTTCGACGCAGTGATGGCTCGGTATCTGTTCGCCAAGGGGATGAACCTTCCGCCGCTCATCCATCATGAGGACGGCTTCAACCAGGACGAAGCGGCCGAGCTGAAGACGAGGCGCAACCTCTACCGCCGGCTCGGGCTCGCCGCGGCGCACCGGCTTGTGGTGCCCTCGGAACGGCTGGAGGCGATCGCCCGCAACGCCTGGGCGCAGCCGGCCGGCAAAGTGGTTCGGATCGCCAACGGCATCGCGGTCGAGCGCTATGCACCGCCGCCGGTCGTGGAGATACCCGGGCTCGACAAGCGCCCCGGCGAAGTCGTGATCGGAACCGTCGCCGGCCTCCGGGCGGTCAAGAACCTGCCGCGAATGGTCCGCACGTTCGCCGCCATGACGTCGCGGGAGGCGCGGCTCGTCATCGTCGGCGCCGGCCCCGAAAGCGAGCGCATCGCCGCCGAGGCGCGATCGCTCGGAGTCGCGGGCCGGCTGCTGATGCCGGGTTTCCTCCCCGACCCGGCGGGCTGGATCGGCCGTTTCGATATCTTCGCTCTCTCGTCGGACAGCGAGCAATTTCCGATTTCGCTGGTCGAGGCCATGGCTGCGGGGCTTCCGGCGGTGACGACGGCGGTGGGGGACGTCGCGCAGATGGTCGCGGAGGACAACAAGCCGCTGATCGTGGAGGCGCAGGACGAGGCCGCCTTCGCCGCGGCGCTTGACACTTTGGCGCAGCGCCCCGATTTGCGCCGGGCCATCGGCCACGCCAATCGGGAGAAGGCGGTCGAGGAATTCGACGAGGCCCGGATGGTCGAGCGCTATGGCCGGCTCTACGGCGAAGCCATCGGGCGTCCTGGAGCGTTCCTGTCAGCCGGATAGTGATTTTTGAGGCTTTTGACTGAGACCGGCGGTATAGCCGCCCCGTTTTTTCCGGAGGATTATGTGTTCAAAGGTTTGAAGCCGATCCTGTACGGCGGCCGGGAAGTATGGCCGCTGGTGGAAGGCGGGAAGGGCGTCTCGGCGAGCAACCATGCGAGCTCCGGCGCCTGGGCGGCGGCCGGGGGCATCGGCACCGTCTCGGCGGTCAACGCCGACAGCTACGACCCGGAAGGGCGCATCATCCCACAGGTCTATCATGCCCTTACCCGCCGCGAGCGGCACGAGGAGCTGGTCCAGTACGCGATCGACGGCGCGGTCGCCCAGGTGCAGCGGGCGTACGACATCGCCGGAGGGCAGGGCGCGATCAACATCAACGTGCTTTGGGAGATGGGCGGCGCCCAGCGGGTTCTCCACGGAGTGCTGGAGCGCACCAAGGGCCTGGTCGCGGGAGTGACCTGCGGCGCCGGGATGCCCTACAAGCTGTCGGAAATCGCCGCCTCCTACGGGGTCAGCTACCTTCCGATCATCAGCTCCGGCCGCGCCTTCCGGGCGCTCTGGAAGCGCGCTTATTCGAAGGCGGCGGAGTGGCTGGCGGCGGTCGTCTACGAGGATCCGTGGCTGGCGGGCGGCCATAACGGCCTTTCCAACGCCGAGGACCCGTTGAAGCCGCAGGATCCCTATCCGCGGGTCAAGGAGCTTCGCGAGACGATGCGCGAGGGCGGGATCCCCGACAGCGTTCCGATCGTCATGGCCGGAGGC
The DNA here is from genome assembly GCA_036387815.1 of Allosphingosinicella sp. Classification (GTDB taxonomy): domain Bacteria; phylum Pseudomonadota; class Alphaproteobacteria; order Sphingomonadales; family Sphingomonadaceae; genus Allosphingosinicella. The sequence goes on along the minus strand of DASVTA010000015.1, from coordinate 2,720 downwards.
GTCTGGAACCTCAGGGAATGGGAGAATTGGATCGACAATCCCGAGCTCGGCCAGATCGTCTTCCAGTTCGGCACCCGCCCGCTCCTCACCAAGGAGAGCCCGATCCCCGAGGGCTGGAAGCAGCGGCTGATGACCCTGGAGGAAGGCGACATCCTCCTCCACCGCTTCTCCCCCACCGGCTTCTACAGCTCGGCCGTCTACAATCCGTTCCTGAGGAGCCTCGAAGGGCGCTCGCACCGCCAGATCGCCTTCACCAAGGAGGAGCTGGGCGACCATTGCTTCCAGCTCGACGTCGGGGTCGGCAACAAGAAGAATTTCTGGGTGACCCGGGGCGACCTGCTGCACGCGCGCGAATGGTATGCACAAGGCTTTACCGAGGCGCTGAAGACGCCGGACGAAACGCTGGTCTTCGTCACCCCCGAGGAGAAGATGCAGATCCGCAAGGACCAGGCGGACTGCATGGGCTGCCTCAGCCAGTGCGCCTTTTCGTCCTGGGCGGACAATGAGAAGAACACGACCGGTAGGCTCGCCGACCCGAGGAGCTTCTGCATCCAGAAGACCCTGCAGGATATCGCCCATGGCGGCCCGGTCGACCAGAACCTCATGTTCGCCGGCCACGCCGCGTTTCGCTTCAAGAAGGATCCCTTTTATTCGAACGGCTTCGTGCCCACCGTCAAGCAGCTGGTGGACAGGATCCTCACGGGCGACTGAGCTGAGTCATCCCGGCGAAAGCCGGCGCCCTGCGGAGGCCCGCCGAGCCTTGCCGGCCTGAGGTCCCGGCTTTCGCCGGGATGACGGCGCTATCCGTCCCGCTTGGGGAAAGGTGTGGGGACGCGCTTCGGCAAATGGCCGTTGAACCCGGCGCCCGCTCCTGACTAAGAGGCGGATGAAGGAGGCGCGAGATGGCGAGGAGAGTCATGCTGGCGGCCGCGCTCGCGCTCGGCCTGACGGTGGGATCGGCACAGGCGCAGGAGGAGCGCGCCACGCCCTATTGGGCTTCGATCAGCGCCGGCAAGGCGATGATGCGTACGGGACCGGGGCGCAATTATCCGGCGACCTGGCTGTACGTCCGCGCCGACCTGCCGATCCGGGTCGTCGAGACCTATCCCAATTGGCGCAAGGTGAGCGACCCTCAGGGGACCACCGGCTGGATGCTGCAGCGCCTGCTCAGCGACAGGCGGACCGGGCTCGTCACGGGCGACTCGCCGAGGCCGTTGCATCAGCAGCCGGGTGAGGATTCGAAGGTGCGCTATCTGGCCCAGCCGGGGGTGGTCGGCCGGCTTTCCGAATGCGCCGGCGGCTGGTGCCGGCTCGAGGTGGGGGATCGGCAAGGCTATATCCGGGCCGAGCATCTGTGGGGCCTCGACCGCGGCGAGACGGTGGAGTAGGCGGCGGCGATGCGGGAGCTCAGGCTGGACGAGTTCCAGGGACTGGAGGGCGAGGCCTTCGAGCTTTTGCTCGGCGACGAGGCCGTTCCGCTGACCCTTGCCGGAGTGCGGGTGCTTCGGCCTTCCGGCCGGCAAGCGGGCGCGTTCACGCTCGACTGGCGCGGTCCCGCCGAGCCGGTCCTGCCCCAGGCGATCTACACGCTCCGCCGCGGCGACGATCGGTTCGAGATGTTCATCGTGCCTTTGGGGCACGACCGGGACGGAGTCCGCTACGAGGCCGTGTTCAACTAGGCTCCGGCTCCGGCTCCGGCGGGCGCCATTCCATCAGATCGTAGATTCCGTGATCGCCGATCCTGGCGAAGCCGAGGCGCAGATAGAGGCTCATCGCCGGGTTGTTGCGCTCGACGTGGATGCTGAGCGGCTTGCCGGCCGAGGCCGCCATTGCCTGAAGGTCCGAAAGGATGGCGCTGCCGACGCCGCCGCGGCGGCCCTCGGGCAGAAGCGAAATGTCGATCAGCCGGATCTGGCTCGGCCACTCGTCGATGTAGAGACGGCCGATCGGCTTGCCCTCGCGCTCGACCACCAGCCATTCCGCGTCCGGATAATGGGCACGGTAGTGACGATGCTGGGCGTCGGCCTGCTGCGAGAGGAACTGGTGCTGGACCTCCACCGGCCACCCGGCCGCCGCGACCTCTTCGAGCCGGGTCGAGGCATAGACCAGCGCCACGAAGCCGATGTCGGCGTCGGTGCACTCCCGATAGGAGACGCCCAGCCGGGCGGCTGCGCGTATCGGCGGCGGCATCAGATCAGTTGAAGACGGCCTGGAGCCGGCGTCCGCCGCATTTGCCGGTGCAGGGGCTGAAGTAGATCTTCATCGCTCCGCCCTGCGCATGGCTCACGCCGAGGATCCGGTTTCCCGGCGGCACCTTGCCGGCCACCGGTTCGAACAGCGCCGCGAAGGCCTGGCCTCGAACGCCCGCGGGACGCGGCCCGCCGGAGCTGAGCGTCTGGACCTCGGCGAGGCGGACGAGGCTTCCACCCTCAAGGACGAACTCGGTGCCGATCTGCCGGCGCCAATCCTCGATACCGGCGGTTGAGAGCGGCGTCTTCTGCCGGTCCCGCCAGCGGCTGTCCCTGGCCGGCTTCTCCGTCCAGCCGAGGTGCCGGACCGGAGTGGCGAAAGCGCCCACGGCCGTGACACCGAAGCCCAGGCCCACGAGCATGGCGCGGCGGGACAGGCGGGATGAATTCTTCCCGTTCATTATTTTGACCCCCCAGTCGGCTTAGGGACGCGGCGGGAACACTCCCTGCATCGCGATGATGTAGTTGAGC
>DASVTA010000014.1:0-5476 GCA_036387815.1 Allosphingosinicella sp. | reverse complement strand
ACCCCTCCACCACCCTTGGGGTGGTCCCCCTCCCCATCTGCGATGGGGAGGCACAACTAGGCAAGCCCCGGCGGCGCCGGGTCCCCGGTCGAGGCGGTTCGGCAGTGGGTGCGCATTCGGTCGAGATGCTGCTCGGCGAGCTGGAGGTGGCAGCGCGCCGCGTGAACGTCCGGACAGCGGCGCGCCTGGTCGAGCTCGGCAAGGGCGCGGCTCGAATGGTAGCTGATCTCGTCGTCCATAACGCACCCTGATCCACGCAAGGCCGCTCGTCCTTGACCTTGATCAAGGCGTCGCCAAATTACTGACTAACCTAGGTTTTTTCTACTCGACCAGCTTGAGGACCGGGTCCGGGGGGCCGTCGCTGAGCTCCTTCATCCGGCCCAGATGGAGCTCGGAAAGGCCGAGATGGGCGATCGCCGCCTCCGGCGAAGCGGCGCTTCGGGCGCGGTCGAGTTCCTCGAACGCGCGTCCGACATGATGCTGGATTCGATCCTGACGGGACATATCGACCGGTCCCCCGACTCGGGGTGGTACTCTACAACGCCGACAATGTCCCCGATCCGGCGCCCAGCCGCAACCACATGGATCAGGCGGCGGCGCGCGCCCCCATCGCATCGTGATGGAGGTAGCGTTCGTTGAAGTCGCCGGCGGCCCGCATGCGGCCCCAGTCCTCGATGACGATCGAGCGGCGGTTGCGGCGGATGAGGCCCTCCTCGCCGAGCTGCTTCAGAACCCGGTTCACATGGACCGAAGTGAGGCCGACGGCGTCGGCGAGCTGCTCCTGAGTCATCGGAAGCTCGTAATGATGGTTGCTCGCGAGCCCCGCCGCCTCGAGCCGGAGCGAGAATTCGCACAGGAGGTGAGCCACCCGGGCGCGGCTGTCGCGGCGCCCGACGTTGACCACCCATTCGCGGAAGATCGAAGCGTCGATCAAAGTGTCGATCCACAGCGCCCGGGCAAGGGCGGGGCGGGTGAGAGCGAATTCCTGAAGGATCGCCGACGGGATGATCGCGAGCTCCGCGTCGGTCAGCATCTGGACGCTGTGATCCGCCACGCCCAGGAAGCTGTTCTGGAGATCGAGGAATTCGGAGGCGACGTGGAAGGAGATGATCTGCCGCCCGCCCTCGCCGGTGATCTTGTAGCGATAGGCGAAGCCGGAGAGGAGCAGGCTGCAATGTTCGGCCGAGTCGCCGTCCCGGATGATGTGGGCGCCGGCGGCGAGCTTCTTGACGCTGTGGGCCAAGGTGAGCAGCGCCTCGCGGTCCGCCTCGCCCAGCGGCGACCGCCGCTCGAGGCGGAGCACCATCTTCTCGAATGTCGGATGCATATCCGGCACGGTCATTCCTCGTCCATAACGAGCATTGCCGCCACTGGTTTCGAGCGGGTGCCCCCCATTAGTGGGGATTGCATAAGCGGCGCCTGAATCGCGCGTCCTTTATCCAGATTAAGTTCGGAATTTTATCCGCCTTTTCCAGCATTTGCGAGCAAGCCCGGGAGGGGCTCCGTCGCGCCGGCGAAAGCCGGGGCCTCGGCGGGTGAAGAACGCAGGTGCTTTTTCCGGGCCGGGATCCCGGCTTTCGCCGGGATGACGGGGGTGCCGGGGTCCCGGCTTTCGCCGGGATGAGGTCAGTGCGCCGACGGGAGGTTGGTGGGGCCGCCGTTTTCGAAATGGAGGTAGCGGGTGTTGAAGTCGCCGATCCGCTGGAGCCGGTCCCATTCGACGATCTCGACCGAGCGCTTGTCGCGGCTGATCAGGCCCATTCGGCCGAGCTCCTTCAGCACCCGGTTGACATGGACGGGCGTAAGGCCGGTGCAGTCGGCGAGCTGCTCCTGGGTCATCGGGAGCTGATAGCGGCGATCGACGGCGAGGCCGGCTTCCTCGAGGCGGAGGGCCATCTCGCAGAGCAGGTGCGAAAGCCGGCTGATCGAATCGCGGCGGCCGACATTGACGATCCATTCGCGGAAGATGGCGGCATCGACCAAAGTGTCCATCCACATCGCCTGGCCGACCCGCGGGCGATCTTCGGCGAGCTTGCGCAAGGCCGCTACCGGAACCGTCGCAACCTCGCAGCGGGTGAGCGCCTGAACATTGTGGTCGGCAAGTCCGAGCAGGCAGTTCTGGAGGTCGAGGAACTCGCCGGGCAAATGGATGGCTATGATCTGGCGCTGGCCGGCGCCCGTGATCTTGTGGCGATAGGCGAAACCGCTGAGGAGGAGGACGCAATTGTCGACCCTGTCCCCTTCGCGCACCATGTAGGCGGCGGCGTCCATCGTCTTCTTGTTCACTGGAAGCGCATGGATCGCGGCGCGATCCTCGGCATCCAGGCGAACACGTGTTTCGAGCCGTCGAACGACCCGATCAAGAGTCTGTGGGGCTGTCATTTAAGTGCTCTCCGCGGGGGGGGGGGGCGGGAGCATGTCGAGTCTCTCAGCACCGGCGCCCACTTCGAGCCGGTGATGATTCTACCTAGTCGATGATGGTCCGAGTGTAATTCACAGAGGATAGTCACTCTGTAACTAACTTAAGTTAGAATAATGAGGTGTGACTCCTAGCGGCAGCGCCCGGATCGGTCTAGGACAGGTACATGCCGGCAGACGCCCTTCAGGCCGAAAGGCAACGATCCGGCCCGCGCAGCGCCCTGATCACCAAGCTGGAGTCGGTCGCCCGGCTCACGCAGGAAGACCGCTCGGCGCTGGCCGCCCTCGGCGAGGACCCTCGCGACATGGGCGCGCGCCGAAGCATCATCCGCGAGGGCGAGAAGCCCGACCACGTCCACCTGATGGTCGAGGGCTGGGCGGCGCGCTACAAATTGCTCGCCGACGGGACCCGGCAGATCACGGCCTTCCTCATCCCGGGCGATTTCTGCGATCTCCACGTCACCATCCTCGGGGCGATGGACCACAGCATCACCACTCTCACCCGGGCGAAGGTGGCTTACATTCCCCGCTCGAAGATGGATCTGCTGACCGGACTGCCGGGGCTGGTCAAGGCCTTCTGGTGGGCGACGCTCGTCGACGAGGCGGTGCTCCGGGCCTGGATCGTCAACGTCGGCCGGCGCGACGCCTATGAGGCGGTCGGGCATCTGATCTGCGAGCTTTACGTCAGGATGAAGAATATCGGCCTCGCCGACGACCATTGCTTCGAACTGCCGCTGACCCAGGAGGAGCTGGGCGACGCGCTCGGCCTGACCACGGTCCACGTCAACCGGGTGCTGCAACGGCTGAGGGCCGAGAATCTGATCGATCTGCGGCGGGGCATTCTCACCATCCGGGATTATCGCGCGCTCGAGGAGGCGTCGGGATTCAACGCCAATTACCTGCACATGGATCGCGGGGAGGACGGAGCGGCTTCGGCCGACGTCTGAGGTTCGGCTTTCACCGGGTCAAACAAGCAAGACCTGCACGGCAACTCCACTGGCGCCGCCGGCGCGGGCGAACTATCCCTCTGTTCCAAATGGATTTCGAGGGGAGAGGGCAATGAGCTTCGGAGTGGCGATGAAGGCGGCCTTGCTCGCCGTGACGGCGGCGGCGGCGGCGGGACTGGTCGGAGCCGAGGCGGCCCGGTCGGCGGCGCCGGCGGGGACGGCCTCCGGGGGCCGGATCGAGGTCCCGCCGCTGCAGTTCAAGGAGCGCCGGCTGGCCAACGGCCTGCGCGTCGTCTCGATGCGCGACACCAGCACCGCCAACGTCTCGGTGTCGGTCTGGTACGAGGTCGGCTCCAAGCACGATCCGGAAGGGCGCTCCGGCTTCGCCCATCTGTTCGAGCACATATTGTCGCGCAAGACTCGCAACATGCCCTACAACATGATCAACCGGCTGGTGGAGGACGTCGGCGGCGACCGCAACGCCAGCACGTCTTCGGACCGAACCAATTATTACGAGAGCGTGCCGGCGCGCTATCTCGAGACGATGCTGTGGACCCATGCCGAGCGGATGGCGCGGCCGGTGATCGATCCGCAGGTGTTCGAGACCGAGCGCAACGTCGTCAAGGAGGAGTTCCGCCAGGGCGTGCTGACCCCGCCCTACGGCCGGCTGCGGCTGCTCGTCACCGACAACGCCTTCGACGTCTCGCCCCACCGCCGCTCGACGATCGGAAGCATCGAGCAGCTCGACGCCGCCACCGTCGCCGACGCCCGCGCCTTCCACGAGGCCTATTACGGGCCGGACACCGCGACTCTCATCGTCTCGGGCAATTTCGACCAGAAGCAGCTCGACGCCTGGGTGGACAAATATCTGGGGCCGATCCCGGCGCGCGCGGGCAAGATGCCGCTCGCGATCGGCGTCCGGGACAAGCCCCGGACCCAGCCCCGAACCGCGACGATGTATGCGCCCAACGTGCCGCTGCCGGTGATCGGATCGGTCTGGAAGATCCCGGGGATGACCCATCGCGACATGGCCGCGCTCGAGGTGATGGACGGGATCCTCACCACCGGCGAGAGCTCGAGACTGCACAAGAGCCTGGTGCGCGAGAAGAGGATCGCCACCCAGGCCGGCGCCCAGCTCGCGAACTTCGAGGAGGAGGGCTATTATTCGCCCAACGTGATCCTGGCGGGAGGCCGCACGGTCGAGGAGGCGGAAGCCGCGCTCGCCGCCGAGATCGAGCGGATTCGGAGCCAGCCGGTCACCGCGGCCGAGCTGACGGAGGCGAAGAACGAGCTTCTCGCCGACGCGCTCCGCCAGCGCGAGACGTTCAGCGGCCGCGCCTCCGGGCTGGGCGAGGTGCTGGTCCGATCGGGCGACCCCAGGCATTGGGACAAGCTGATCGCCGCCTATCAGCGGGTGACCGCCGCCGACGTCCAGCGCGTCGCCCGCGCCTATTTGAAGCCGGAATCGCGGGTGGACCTGCGCTACCTCAACGAAAGCGCCCGCCCGGCCGGCCAGGCGGACGCCTGGACCAATCCGGCGCCGATGCCGCGCTTCAAGTCGGCGCCGCCCGCGACCCGGCCCGCCAACGAGCTCGCCGCCGAGGGCGAGCGAGAGGCGCCGCCGGCGCCGGGGCCCGCCGTCCGGGTCACTCCGCCGGCCATTTCGGAAACCCGGCTCCCCACCGGCCTCACCGTCGTCACGGCGCGAAGCGGCCAGGTGCCGCTCGCGACCATGACTTTGGTGGTGAAGGGCGGCGCCTCCACCGATCCGCGCGGCAAATCGGGCCTCGCGACGATGGCCGCGTCGCTCGCCACCCGCGGCACGGCGAGCCGGAGCGCGGAGCGGATCTCGGCGGAGCTCGAGGCGCTCGGAGCGACCCTCGCCAGCGGCGCGGGCCCCGACGGATCCTTCCTTTCGATCACGGCTCCGGTCGCCAATCTCGAGGCGGCGGGACGGGTGCTCGCCGACATCGCCCAGAACGCGACCTTCCCGGCGGAGGAGCTGGAGCTTCAGCGCAAGCAGGCGATCGACTCGCTCTCCATCGCTCTGCGCAATCCCGGCCAGCTCGCCGGCCTGGTCGCTTTGCCCCTCGTCTATGGCGACGCGCCTT
>DASVTA010000013.1:0-8350 GCA_036387815.1 Allosphingosinicella sp. | reverse complement strand
GGAGGGATTCGAACCCTCGGTAGGAGTAATCCCCCTACGGCGGTTTAGCAAACCGCTGGTTTCAGCCACTCACCCACGTCTCCGGGCGCCGAAGCGACGAGCCTATATAGGCGGGAATCCATTCGTTCAACCAAGTGCTTGATGTCGCGCGTCGGGAGGGGCCGCCTTGTGGCGTGGACGTCGGGGCGGTAGGAGGCGGCATGGAGGTGGCGGGCAGCTACGAGCGCGATGGCTATGCGCTTCTCAAAGGGCTCGTCGAGCCTCGGGTGGCGCAGGCCTTCCTTCGCCGGCTGAGCAAGGATCTCGGCCGCAGCGCCGCTCCCCTGCGCGGCAAGGAGAGCCACCCCGGAGTGCTGAAGCGGCCGGCTCTCGGGGTCCATGGCGTCGATTATCCGCCGATGCAGTTCTTCCTTTGGGGACTGACCCCGCTGATGAGCCGGCTGGCGGGACGCGAGCTGCTCCCGACCTACGATCTGTTCCGGGTCTATCGCGCCGGCGACGTCTGCCGGGTCCATTCCGATCGCGAGGCGTGCGAGCACAGCCTTTCGCTCACGCTCGGCTACAGCGACGGAAAAGCCTGGGACCTGCAGGTGGGCAAGACGCCCCTTCAAGGCCGGCAGAAGCATCTCACCGACGATTTCGAGGGGGAGGAGCATGTCTCCATCTCCATGGAGCCGGGCGACGCCGTCCTCTACCGCGGAATCCATCGCCGGCACGGGCGGACCGAGCCCAACCCGAATCGCTGGTCGGCCCACCTCTTCCTGCATTGGGTGGAGCGCGACGGCCCCTATGGAGAGCGGGCGTTCGAAGGGATGGAGACGGATCCCGCGGCGAAGGTCGATTTCCGCTAGCTTCCCGCTTTCCGTCGCCCGGCTTTGACAGCGGCGTCATTCTACTTTCTTGGAGACGACATGCTCAGCCTTCAGTTCATCCGCGACAATGCCGAAGCCGTTCGGCGGGCGGCCGAGGCCAAGAACGCGTCCCTCGATATCGAACGGCTGCTCGCCGCCGATTCGGACGTGCGCGGCCTCAAGACCCGGATCGACGAGCTTCGGCGGCAGAGAAACGAGATCAGCGCCGGCTTCAAGACGGCCGATCCGGCCGACCGCCCCGCTTTGGGCGCGAAGGCGAAGGCATTCGGAGCCGAGGCTGCGGAGGCGGAAGCCGCGCTGGCGGAGCGCTCGGCGGAACTCGAGGCGCTGATGCTTCGAGTGCCCAACATCCCCTGGGAAGGAGCTCCGGTCGGCGCGGACGAGAGCGCCAACGTCGTCGCCCGCACCGAGGGCGAGCCGCCGAGCTTCGATTTCGAGCCTCGCGACCATGTCGCCCTCGCCGAAATGAACGACTGGGCGGATTTGTCGAGGATCACTCAGGTCTCCGGTTCGCGCATGTACGCGCTGAAGGGCCGGCTCGCCCTGCTGGAGCAGGCGCTGATGTTCTGGGCGCAGCAGATCATCGCCGCGGACGGCTTCACCTTGATGACGGTGCCGGCGCTCGCCAGGCCGCAGGCCTTCGTCGCGACCGGCCATTTCCCCGGCCACGAGGAAGAGGCCTATGAGATGCCCAAGGACGGGCTGTACCTCGCCGGCACCGGCGAGATCGCTTTGACCTCCCTCCATTCCGGGGAGATACTGGAAGCGGCGCAGCTGCCGATCCTCTACGCCGGCTATTCGCCCTGCTTCCGCCGCGAAGCGGGCAGCGCCGGGCGCGACGTTCGCGGGCTGCTTCGGGTCCACCAATTCTACAAGCTCGAGCAATATGTCATCTGCGCCGACGACGAGGAGGAATCCGCCCGCTGGCACGCGCGGCTGCTCGCCAACGCCGAGCGGCTGCTCCAGGGCCTCGAGATCCCCTATCAGGTGGTCGAGACTTCCACCGGCGACATGGGCCTGGGCAAGTACAGGATGAACGACATCGAGAGCTGGGTCCCCTCGCTCGGCAAGTATCGCGAAACCCACAGCTGCTCGACCCTGCACGATTGGCAGGCGCGCCGGGCCAACCTTCGCTGGCGCGACGGCGAGCGCAAGGTGCGCTTCGTGCACACGCTCAACAACACCGCTCTCGCCAGCCCGCGCATCCTCGTCCCGCTGCTCGAGAACCATCAGCAGGCGGACGGGCGGGTCCGGCTTCCGCAAGCGCTTCGGGGGCTGATGGGGGGCGAATATCTCTGATTCCGGCCGGCCGCCCTTGCGGCTGCTGGTTCGCGAGGGCGCGATGATCGCCTCGCGCGCCTGGCGCTTCTTCGGCCGGACGGGAGAGAGAGGTCCAGCCGACGGGCCGCCGCTGATGGTCCTTCCGGGCCTGCTTGCGAGCGACCGGAGTACGCTCGGGCTGCAGCGCGCCTTGGCGGAAGCCGGCTACCGGGTGACCGGATGGGGTCTCGGCGTCAACCGCGGCGCCCGCCCCGACCTGCTCGAGCGGATCGCGGAGCAGGCGGAGCGGCACGGCCGCGGCCGTCCGCTGATCCTGGTCGGCTGGAGCCTCGGCGGGGTCTTCGCCCGCGAGGTCGCCAAGCGGCGCCCGGATCTCGTCGGGGCGGTGGTCACCCTCGGCTCGCCCTTCTCGGGCGACCGCCGGGCCAATAATGCCTGGTGGATCTACGAGTTGGTCGCCCGCCATCGTGTGGATGCCCCTCCGATCGACGTCAGGCCGGCCGAGAAGCCGCCGGTGCCGACGCTGGCCTTGTGGTCGCGCCGGGACGGAGTCGTCGCACCGGCCTGCGCCCGCGGCGGCCCCGGCGAAAGCGACCGCCAGGTGGAGGTGGATTGCAGCCACATGGGCTTCGGCGTCAGCGCCCGCGCCTATCCTCAAATCGTCCGGGCGATCAACGCCTTCGCCGGAATCTGAGCCCTTCCCACCGGACCCTCCTCTGATATGATCGGGGCGGGGGGCGACATGCGCTATATTCTCGCTCCGGAATGGAGCCATCTAGGCCTGGCGACCGCCGCGGCTTTCCTGCTGGGCTATCTGCTCTGTTGGGGGATGGATAGGGTGTTCCTGAAGAGGTTGGTCGACGACAGGATCGCGGGGATCGCGCTGAGCAGCGCCCTCGCCTTCGTCCTGATCATGGCGGCGGCGACGGTGGCCCTGACGTGGATGGTGCGGTCGCAGCCCTACATCCTGGGCCGGCCGATCGTCATCCCGCCTTTCCCCTACGCGGTCAGCCTCATCTTCGGCCTCGCCGCCGTCGGGGTCGTGCGGATGATCCGCTACGGCCGGGAATATGAGGAAGGCGAGGAGGAACTCGTCTTCGACCCCGACATCTACGACCAGGCGCAATATGACGAGGAAGTGCTCGCCTGGGACGAGAAGCACCGCCACAAGAATTACCTTCGGCGCCACTGGGCGGGCCATCTGTCGCTGCCGGTCTCCTACTGGGTGAACGGCGCCCTCCTCTCCGTCCTGATCCTCGCCGCCGTCGAATATCTGATCCACCGCCTCGCCGAGGGCGGCGGATCGCTGCGCGGGATCGCCGTCGTCGCCTTGGTCTATCTGGGCTTTTCGGGATTGCTGTGGGTGTGGAGCTCGGTCGGAATCTGGCGTTCGGCCTATTGGCACCGGCGGCGCGGCGGCACTCCGGGGTGGGGGCTCGCAGCCCGCACCCTCGTCGTGCTCAGCCTTATCGTCACCCTGTTCCGCTCCGGCGACCTTGCGCTCCAGGCGGCGGAGCTCGGAACGCTCGCCCGGGGCCGCGATTCGATCGGAGCGATTGCGCAGATGAGCGTCTCCAAGGACGGCGAGGCGCTGTTCGTCCGCGGCAACCTCGCCGCCGGCGCGGCCGAGCGCTTCGAAGCCCTGCTCGGTGAGCATCCGGAAGTGGGGAGCGTCGTGCTGACTTCACCCGGAGGCCGGATGCTCGAGGCGGGCCGGATGGCGGCGCTGATCCGGCGGCGGCGGCTGGATACGCGGGTCGACGGCAGCTGCATGTCTGCCTGCGTCAGCCTGCTTCTCGCCGGCAAGGAGCGGACGGCGCCGGAGGGCGCAAGGATCGGCTTTCACCAGCCGAGCTTCCCGGGGCTCACCGCCTTCGAGCTCAGGAACGGGATCGAGCGCACCCGCGACGAATATCTCGGCGCCGGAGTGGATCGAGGCTTCGTCTCGCGGGCTCTGTCGACCCCGGCCGAGGCCATGTGGTTCCCGAGCCCGGAGGAGCTCGTCGAAGCCAACGTGCTCACCGGCTCCGGAATCTTGGTCACGGAGGGCGGCAGGACCAGGCCCGAAACGGCGGCGGAGATGCGGCTTCGCCGCGGCATGCAGAGGGCGGCGGCCCGGATGAACGCCTCCGCCCCCGTCAGGCTCGACAGCCTCACCACGCTGGAGCGGGCCACCGCGTCCGGAACGACGCTCACCCAGCACATAAGGATCGACGTCGAGCGGGTGGACGTCGCCGGAAGCCGGGCGCAGCTCACCCGCGACCTGAGCCGGCAGATCTGCTCGGATGCGGAGACCGCGGTGGCCGTGAGCCAGGGCGGCCGCTTCGCTTATTCCTACAGCGACAAATCGGGCAGGCATCTGCTCGACGTCGCCGTCACCCGATGCCCCGGCTAGTGGCGTAGCGGCCGAACCTTCTGGAAACCGCCGCTCTTACCGGCTAGTCGGCGCCTCCGTAACCGGAAGCGCGGCGGCATGAGCCGGGGCATTCGGCGTTCGAAAGGTGTCGTTGCTTGAAGATCCTGTTCGTCACCTGGGACGGCCCTCAGGGCAATTATCTGGAATCGCTGTTTCTGCCCATCTTCGAGGGGCTCCGGCCGCACGGCTTCGAGTTCGACATCCTGCAGTTCCGCTTCGGGACCGCCGCCCAGGAAGACGCGGTCCGGGCCGCCTGCGCCGCCGCGGGCTGCGGCTACACGTCGGCGCGGATCTGGCGCTGGGGACCGCCGGGCGCCTTCGCCAGCGCGCTTCGCGGCGGGCTGGACATCCGCAGGGCTCTTCGCCGCTCGCGGGCGGACGCGATCATGCCGCGAAGCGTGCTTCCCTCGCTGGCGCTGCTGGCGAGCGGAGTCGTCGGGCGAACGCCCGTGCTGATGGATGCCGACGGCCTCGAGATCGACGAGCGGGCCGAGTTCGCGGGCCTGAAGACGACCGGACCCATCTACCGCCTCCTCCGCGACGTCGAAGCGCAAATGGTGCGCCGCTCGACGGCGATCCTCACCCGAACCGAGGCGACCCGCGAGATATTGATGGCCCGCGCCGGGCCGCCCGCCGACCCTTCCAAATATACGATCGTCACCAACGGGCGGGACGAGAAGGTCTTCCACCCGTTCGACGAGGAAAGCCGCCGGGCCGTCCGGGCGGAGCTCGGGATTGCCGCGGACGCTCCGCTGCTGGTATACGCCGGCTCGCTCGGCGGCCGCTACCGCACCCGCCGGATCGGGGAGCTCGCGCTCGAGCTTCGGGCGCTGAGGCCGGATGCGCGGCTGCTCGTCCTGTCGGGATCCCCCGAAGTCGCCCAAAGGGAGCTGATCGAGCCGCTCCCGGGCCTCGCCGACTTCACGATCGTTCGGCGGGCCCCTCCGGAAGAGGTCCCCCGCTACCTCGCCGCCGCCGACGCCGGCACGGCCTTCATCGCGGCGAGCTTCTCCACCCTCGGCATCTCGCCGGTGAAGACCGGCGAATATCTGCTCTGCGGAGTGCCGATCGTCGGGACGGTGAAGGTCGGGGACAACGCGCTGCCTGTCTCCGCCGGAGTTTTCTTCGACGACCGCCGCTCCGATCCGGAGGCGGCGCGCTGGATCGTCGAGGAGGTGCTGCCCAACCGCCAGGCCTATCGCGAGCGGGCCCGGGCGGTGGGCGTGGAACGGCTGTCGCTGGGGCGCAGCGTGCGGGACTATCGCGACGCTTTGGCAAACCTCGCCCGTCTCGGCGGGCCGGCGGCGTCAGGCGAGCGACCGGAGTAAGCTGACGAAGCGCGGCGCGTGCGCGTCGAGCGAATAGGCCTGCTCGGCCCGGCGGCGCCCCGCGCCCCCCAGCCCCCGCCGAAGCGCCGGATCCTCGATCAGCCTGATCAGCGCATCGCGCCACTCCCCCTCGCCGGTGGCGAGGAAGCCGTTTTCGCCCGGGGAGACGATCTCGCTGTTGACGCCCACCGGAGAGGCCACGACCGGCAATCCGCAGGCCATGTACTGGACGAGCTTGTAGCCGCATTTCCCAAGCGCCCAGATCTCGTCGGGGAGCGGCATCACGCCGATGTCCATCGCCCGAACTTCCTCCACCTCGAGCGCCTCGCTCCACTCGATCAGGTCGAGCCCTGGAAAGGCGTCCTCCCGAGCTGCGGCACCGGCGCCGACGACCCGCACCCGGATGCCGTGGCTCCGGGTCAAGTCGCGCAGCAGCGGGAGGATCGGCCGCATGTACGGCCAGGTGGAAGGGGAGCCGATCCAGCCGATCGTCACCGGGCGGTCCGAAGGCCGGGCGGCGGAGGGCCCGTAGACCGCGGTGTCGACCACCGTCGGCAGAAGCATCGTATTGTCGCAGAAGCGGGAGGCGTAGGCTTGCAGATAGGCATTGCCGCAGCAGGCGGCGGCGGCGCCGCTCAGCAGCGGCTCGAGCTTGCGCCCGAGCAGCCGCCGCACCCGCAGATCGGAATGGGCGTCATAGGCGTGGAAGAAGGCATCGTCGCAATCGTAGACCACCGGCTTTCCGCTCCGGAAGGCGAGCCTTTCGAAAGTCCCGGGCAGATAGGGGAAGAGCTCGGCATAGACCCAGACGAGGTCGGCGTCGGTGCCCGCGGCGAGCTGGCGGAAACGGTCGAGATAGGCCCGGATCGTCCGGCCCCGGGGATAGGCCTCGCCCGTCGACAGGCCGCGCACGTAGGCGTCGGGAAGGAAGGGATGATGCTCGACCTCTATTCCGGCGGCGGCCAGGCGGGGCAGATATTGGATCAGCCTCTGGCGGGTGCTCGCGGCCACCGGCCCATATTTGGTGAAAGCCGCGATTCGCACGCTCAGCCTCGTCGCCCGGCCAGCTCGGCGACGACCGCCGCCATGGAGTCTCGCCAGGGCGGTGCCCGATAGCCGAAATCGGCGGCGAAGCGGCGGCTGTCGAGCACGGAATTGGCCGGACGCGCGGCCCGGGTGGGCCAGTCGGAGGTGCGCATCGGCTTCACCGCCGCCGCGGCAAGGCCGTTTCTACGGGCCTCCTCGAATATGGCCGAGGCGAACTCGAACCAGCTCGCCACGCCGGTGCCCGCGAGATGGTAGGTGCCGCCGAGACCCAGCCCCGGCGCCTCCCGCCACTTCGCGACGAGGGCGAGGATGCCGTCGGCGATATCCGCGGCCGCGGTCGGGTTGCCCTGCTGGTCGGCGACGACCGTGAGCTCGCTTCGCTTCGCCGCGGCCCCCAGCATCGTCTTGACGAAATTGTGGCCGAAGGGGCTGTAGACCCAGGCGGTGCGCAGGAGGACATGGTCCGGATTGGCCTCCGCGACCCTCTTCTCCCCCTCCAGCTTGGAGCGGCCGTAGACGCCGAGCGGCCGGGTCTGCGCGGTCTCGGCATAGGGTCCCTCGCCGGTGCCGTCGAAGACATAGTCGGTGGAGATCTGGACGATTCGGGCGCCGTGCCGGCGAGCCGCCGCCGCCAGCTCGCCGGCAGCCTCGGCGTTGATCCGGAAGGCCCGCTCCGGCTCGTCCTCGGCTTTATCCACCGCGGTATAGGCGGCGGCATTGACGATGATGTCGGGAGCGGCGTCGCGGACCGCCTCCTCGATCGATTCCGGCCGTTCCAGATCGAGCCGCGGGCGGCCGACGGTCTGGAGGTCGAGGCCCGTCATTCCTGCGCCTCTAACGGCGAGGCTGCGCGCGAGCTGCCCCTGCTCGCCGGTCACCAGAACCCGCATCAGCCGGCCCCGAGCCTCGCGCCCGCATATTTGCCGTCGCGGATCGGGCGCCACCACCAGTCGTTCGAAAGATACCAGTCGATCGTCCGCTCGATCCCGCTCTCGAAGCTTTCGGAGGCGCTCCAGCCCAGCTCCGTCTCGATCTTCGACGGATCGATCGCATAGCGGCGGTCGTGGCCCGGCCGGTCCTTGACGAACTCGATCAGGGACCGCCGGGCGGCTCCGCCGGGAAGCGGCTGGCGGGCGTCGAGGAGGTCGCAGATCGTCTCGACGACCTTGAGGTTCGTGCGCTCCGCCCGTCCGCCGACATTGTAGCTCTGGCCCACCGCGCCTCTGGTGGCGATCAGCTCCAGCGCCCGCACATGGTCGTCGACGTAGAGCCAGTCGCGGACGTTCTCGCCTTTGCCGTAGACCGGCAGTTTCTTGCCTTCGAGGGCGTTGAGGATGACCAGCGGGATCAGCTTTTCCGGAAAATGATAGGGCCCGTAATTGTTCGAGCAGTTGGAAAGCACCACC
>DASVTA010000012.1:0-2537 GCA_036387815.1 Allosphingosinicella sp. | reverse complement strand
TCGACGATCCGGCGCCCGCTTACGGCGAGACCCGGGATCTTCCGCAGTCGGCGCTGATCGTGCTCGCGGCCCTGTTCGTCTCGCCGCTCGGTTACCTCGCCATTCCGCTCATCGGCGCCTTCGCGAACAACGCCGCAGGCGCCTTGTTCTGACGCGTATAGACTGGGCCGGCTTCCGGGGGGGGCGGCCGCCGGCCCAATCCATGCAGCTACTGGCCGCGCGAAGGGACGGGATGCCTCCCCCCGGCGGCCGTGGGATGGTGCTCGCGATCCGGCGCGCGCTCCTACTTCGCAAAAATACCTATGCCCGGTGATGGCCGGGAGCCCAAGCCGCCGCTAATCTGCGGGGAGAGGCTGAGACAGATGGGCAACCGGCGAGCATATATCATC
Organism: Allosphingosinicella sp.; assembly: GCA_036387815.1. Classification (GTDB taxonomy): domain Bacteria; phylum Pseudomonadota; class Alphaproteobacteria; order Sphingomonadales; family Sphingomonadaceae; genus Allosphingosinicella. The sequence continues at coordinate 2,148 of DASVTA010000012.1, read as the reverse complement.
GAGGACGAGAAGCTCCTGCGCGATATGATGCGGCAGTCGCTCGCCGATTGCTGCACTCATGTGGAGGAGTTCGACTCCGCCGAATCCTTCCTTGCCGGCCATTCCGACCGGCCGGCCGGATGCATCATCGTCGACATCAACCTGCCCGGGATCAACGGCCTCGATCTGCTCGAGATGATCGCCAAGGGACGGGCCGCCTATCCGGTGGTGGTCGTGTCCGGCAACGGCAACGTCCCCTATGCGATGCGCGCCGGGCGCCTCGGCGTGGTCGACTTCATCGAGAAGCCGTTCAGGGTGGCCCACCTTCTCGCCGCGGTCGAGACCGGCTTCGCGCTGCTCGAGAGCCAGCCGATGTCCCGGATCTCGGCCCTCGCGACCTTGACCCGGCGGGAGAAGGAGGTGCTCGTCGCTTTCGCCGACGGCGCTCCCAACAAGATCGTCGCGCACGACCTTGGCCTGAGCGTCCGGACGGTGGAGCTGCACAGGGCCAATCTGATGAAGAAGCTGGGCGTAAGGAGCCTCTCCCAAGCCCTGCTCATCGCCAAGGACGGCGGCTATGTCTGACTCGCCTCCGGGGCCGAATGCCCTCATTCGGACCGTTCCGCAAACCGGCTCCACGAACGACGACCTGGCGCAAATGGCCCGCGACGGGGCCGCGGAAGGAGTCTGGCTTCGCGCCGAGCGTCAGTCGGGGGGCCGCGGGCGGCAGGGGCGCGAGTGGCATTCGCCGCCGGGGAACCTCTACGCCAGCACGATCGTGAGGCTCCGCCCCGGCGACCCGCCCGCGCCGACGCTGGCGATGGTCGCCGCCGTGGCGCTGCACGAAGTCGCCTGCGCCTTCGCGAGCCGGGCTCCGATCGAGATCAAATGGCCCAACGACCTCATGGTGGTGGGGGCCAAGCTGTCCGGCATCCTGCTCGAGCGGCTGGAGGACGCGGTGATCGTCGGCTTCGGAGTGAATCTGGTCGACCATCCCGACGAGGCTGAGCGGCCCTCCATCAGCTTCGGCCAACTGGGCGGCGCGCCCGATCCGTTGCGGTTCCTGGAGACCCTCGCCGGAAGCTTCGCCCGCTGGGTGGAGCGCTGGCGCGCGGAGGGATTGGAGCCGGTCAGGGCGCGCTGGCTGGCCGCCGCCCATCCTCCGGGCACCCCTCTCTCCACCCACAGCGCGAACGGCGCCAGGATCGAAGGCGTGTTCGACGGTCTCGATGAAAGCGGCGCCCTCAAGCTGAAACTCGCCGACGGCTCCAGCCAGGTCATCCATGCCGGCGACGTGTTCCTGATCTAAAGCGTCGGGCGGTAATTCGGCATCATCTCGTCATGCCGGGCTCGACCCGGCATCCACCTTCTTTTTCCCAGGGCGGCCGGCAAGAAGGTGGACCCCGGGTCAAGCCCGGGGTGACGGTTCAGCTTTCAGGCCCGCCGCTCTAGCCGCCTCTCGCCAAATCTCCCCCCTCCCGCTAGAGAGCGCCGATGCTGCTCGCCGTCGATGCCGGGAACACCAATATCGTCTTCGCACTGCTCGAGGACGGGGTGATCCGCGCCCGCTGGCGGATAGCCACCGATCCCCGGCGGACGGCGGATCAGTATGCGGTCTGGCTCCACCAGCTGATCGAGCTCGAGGGGCTGCCGCGCGACGTCGTCGACGCGGTCATCGTCGGCACCGTCGTGCCTCGGGCGACGCACAATCTGGAGGTGCTCGCCGCCAAATATTTCAAGGTCGAGGCGCTGATCGCCGGACAGGCGGGGGCGGAATGGGGGATCGAGCTCGACGTCGCCGAGCCCAAGAGCGTCGGAGCCGACCGGGCGCTGAATGCGATCGCCGCCCATGCGCTGCACGAAGGCGATCTCATCGTCATCGATTTCGGCACCGCCACCACCTTCGACGCGGTCGATTATTCGGGCGCCTACAAGGGTGGGATCATCGCGCCGGGCATCAACCTGTCGCTGGACGCGCTCGTCACCGCCGCGGCCAAGCTGCCGCGCGTCGCGATCGAAGCGCCGGCCGGGAATAACTCGGTGATCGGCACCAACACCGTCGACCAGATGCAGATCGGCATCTTCTGGGGCTATGTCGCACTGGTCGAGGGGCTGGTCGCGCGCCTGAAGCAGGAGGTCGGGCGGCCGACCAAGGTGATCGCTACCGGC
>DASVTA010000011.1:0-7797 GCA_036387815.1 Allosphingosinicella sp. | reverse complement strand
ACCGTCCTCGGAGCCGCCGTCGGCGCTCTGCTCGGCCGCCACGTCCAGCGGAACGTGATCAGCAGCCGCCGCCGCTGCCGCTGATCGGCTACGACTCTCTTGCCTGAGGTCCCGGCTTTCGCCGGGATGACGTTGGAAACGCCCCGGCCTCGCTGCCGGGGCGTTTTGCTTTGGGACTCGCCCGCCCGCGCCGGCTCTTGACGCCATGACGTCACGGTAGAAGTACGACGCCTGGAGTGATAAGGCGTTGATGCGAAACGGCGCCGAGCTCGAGCCGCCGACGAAGGAGAGCCGAATGAAGAGACTGATCCTGGCTGCGGGGGCGCTGCTCCTCGCCACGGCCAACACCGCGCCGAACGCCGGCACCGGGAGCGTCGCCCCCGGAGGCGAGCTGGACTCGGTGGTCGCGGCCGAAGCGCCCAAGGGCGGCGAACCGGCAGCGGCCAAGCCGGTCAAGCCCAAGCCCCGGATCGCCGTCGCGCCGGAGCCGGCGGGCGCCTATCCGCGCTGCTCCTCGACCGTCCGCGACCGCTGCGTCCAGGGGCGGTCCGGCTACGCGCGTTCCAGCCACGGGAAAGCGCATCAGGAGCGCCGGATGCAGCTGGCCATGAGAGCCGGCGAGCGGGGCTGAAGCCCCGGCCGTCATCCCGGCGGAAGCCGGGGTCTCGGGGAGACCCGCCGAGACTTCTTGACCCGAGGTCCCGGCTTTCGCCGGGATGACGAGTTATCCAGCCTCGATCAAACCTCGCGCCCGTACCATTCGTCGAGGCGCATCAGCTGGTCGTAATCCCCGTAAGGGGCGTGCTCGGGGTGAAGCTTGGCCGTGAAAGGCTCGTCGCCCGTCAGCCAGCGCTGCGCCGCGCCGATGAAATTGCGTGCCGCCATCGTCGTGAAGTCGGCGGCGTCGATCCCGAAACGGGGGCCGATCGGGCTCGTCACATAGCCGAGCCGTCCCGATTTGCGGGCCAGCGACCAATATTCGAAGCAGGCCGGGACGCCCGAAATGCCGTCGAAGCCGCCGCGCTCGGCGATCAGGCCGAGCAGGCCGAGCTGCATCGAATAGCCCTCGACGACCGCCTTGGGCCCGGGCGGGGTGCCGGTCTTGTAGTCGACGATGGCGAGGCTGCCGTCGGCGAAGCGGTCGATCCGGTCGGCCTCGCCGTAGAGCCTCACGCCGTCCATCTCGAACTTGCCCTTGGCCTCGGCGGCGGCCGGGCGGCGGCCCGAGGCGAGGTTGCGGGCCATCTCCGCGGCGATCCAGTCGATCGCCTCAAGCAGGCGCGGCTGCCACAAGGCCCGCATCAGCGGATGGGCCGAGGCGTCCCCGAGCAATGCCTCGGCACGAGGCCGGAGGAGCGAAGGCTCGCAAGAATCCTCCTTCATCCATGCCTCGAGCACCTTGTGGACAGCGCTTCCGCGCCAGGCGGCGCTCGGATCGGCATCGATCGGGTCGAGCGGCGCGAAGGCGAGCATCTTGCGCGCATAGAAAGCGAAGGGATCGGCCTTGAGCCGGTCGACGTCGGTGACGGCGATGCTCCTCGGCCGAAGCTCCACGGGAGGACGGGGCGCGGGCCGGGCGGCGGGCGCGAAACGCTCCGGCCGGTCGAGCATCCGCGCCCAGTTGCGGTGCCTGGGCGAGCGGGTGACGCCCGCCGTCATCGCCTCCAGCCTCAACCAGAAGCGAGAGGCGATGGCCGGGGAACGGGCGTCGCGGCGGGCGCGGGTGACGAGAACTTCGCGGCCGCCGAGGGCGCTTGCGAAATCGTGGGCGGCAAGCCCGATCCGCCGCTCCAGGCCCGGAAGGCCGAGATCGTGGCGCACCCGCGGCGCAAGCCACGGATCGGGGGTCGGCAGTTGCGGCCAGACGCCTTCGTTGAGCCCGCCCAGGACGATGAGATCCGCAGACTGGAGCCGAGCCTCGATCAGGCCCCAGATGAAGAGCCGGGGATGCTGGCCGAAGGGAGGCCGCACCGCGACCGCCGCCAGGAGCTGCTCCAGCAAGGCCGGAAGGCTCCCCGGGGAGAGCCGGGCCGGGCCGCTCGCCGACGCGGGCTCGGCCGATTCCAGCAGCTCGGCGGCGGCGCGCCCCGCCGGTCCGGCCCAGGCCTGCCCCCCGCTGAGCTCGGAAGCCGATTCCCGAAGCAATCCGAGCAGGTCCGCAAGGCGCGCGCGTTCGGCCTGGAAACCCCGCTCCAGCGCCCGAAGCCGCGGCGCGACCTGCTTCCACCATGAGGAAGCCCGTTCGCGGCGGTCGCGGTCGCGGCCGCTGCGGTCCGCAAGATATCCGGTGATTCCGTCGAGGCCCGCCGGGGGCCGCGGACCGCGCAAGGCGAGGTCGAGCGCTCGCGCCCCGTCGAGCCAGTCCAGCCTCCCCTCCCCCTTCATGACGAGCGGGTGCTTGAGCAAGGCGAGAAGCGGGACCGGCGCGAATTGCTCGGCGGCGGCGGTGGCGAGGGCGAGCAGGAGAGTGCCGGGCGCCAGCTGCGAGAGCGGGCGCCCGGCGCTGTCGTCCGCCTCCACTCCCCAGCGCCGAAGGTGGGTGGAGACCCGCCGGGCGAGGTTGCGGTCGGGAGTGACCAGAGCCGCCGTCCTGCCCGGAGTCTCGAGCGCTTCGCGAAGCGCGATGGCGATCGTCTGCGCTTCCTCGGCGGGATCGGCGAGCTCCAGCGCCCGGACCCCGGTCAGCCGTCGCTCGGGTGGACGAAGGTCCTGCCACAGGTGGGTGAAAGCGGCGGGCTTCATGGCGTTGGCGATGGCGCCGCTGCGCGCGGCGGGCGCATCCCGCCCGCCGCCCCAGCGCCAGCGCCCGACCTCGCCCCGGCCGACGCCCATCCGGTCGAGGAGCAGCTTGAGGTGGAATTGCGGATGAGTCTCGATCGAGCGCCGGCGAATTTGGGTGACTTCGTCCGGCTCGTGCGGCCCGAGCGCGTCCCACTCCGCCGCCGACATCTCCAGATCCAGACCCGGGAAGATGACGAGCCCGTTTTCGAGCCGGGAGACGGTGCGCAGAAGGGCGGCGACGGCGGGCGCCGAGCTGGTTATTCCGGCGGCCGCCACGAACCCGGCGGGCGGACGGGTCCGCCAGCGCGCCGCCACGGCCCTGAGCAGCCGGTTGCGCCGGTCGGCGAGGTCGATCCGGCCCCGCTCGGCGAGCAGCGCGGGCCACTGGTCGAGAATGACCTGAAGCCGTTCGAGCGACGCCTGCCAGTGAAGAGACAGGTCGGGCAGTTCGGACGCGAAGTCCCGAAGCCTCGATGGATCGACTCCTTCGACGATCAGCTGGTCGAGAGTGCGGGCGAGATCCTCGGCGAGGCGCACCGCCTCGGCCGCGTCGACATTGCCCAGCTGCTGCTGGACGAGCCGAGCCAGCAGGAAGAGCCGCTCCAGGGGTTCGACCGCGGGCGCGAGCCCCCCTTCTTCCTCAAGCGGCTCGAACGCGCCGCCGATCCGCTCGTCGAGATCCGGATCGCCGACGGGCACCAGCCGGGGCAGCAGCAGCCCGCCGCCGGACCGGCGGACGAAGGCTTCGGTCACGGCCCGCGCGGCGCGGTTGTTGGGGAGGAGAACTATGCCCTGGGCAAGGCCGAGATCGCCCCGCCCGAAGCGCGCGGCAAGCCCCGCCGCGAGAGCGTCGGCGAAGGCCCGATGCGGCGGGATGGTGAAGACGCTGGGGCGGATTGCGGTCACGAGATCACCCCCGGAGAGGGCCGCGGAGAGCGACAAGGGCGACAGTCAAGTTTCGGAAGTTTCGGCTTTCCCTGGAACGCAAAAAAGCGGCGCCCGGGCTGTCGCTGTTGTCGCTGTTCGGCGGCTCCTCGGCTGGAAGGCAGATCAACATCCATGGGCGGAACATAACATGAATGGGGCGCCGGGCATACTTCCCCTTCCGCAAGACCGCTCCGGTTTCCATCATCGCTAGGGAGCAAGGCCGGTTCAGGCGAGCCCAAGCGCTTCCTCGGCCTGCTTGATGTTGGCCGGAGCGCCGACGTCGAACCACAGGCCCTCGTGGACAGCGCCGAACAGGCGGCCCCTGGCCATCGCCCGGTCCCAGAGCAGGTTCGTCGAGAAGGGCCCTTCGGGCACCTCGCCATCGAGCAGGCGTTTCGACACGATCTGCACTCCGGTATAGACGAACGGAGCGACGCCTCCCGGCTTGCGCCGCTTCAGCACTCCGCCCGAGCTCATGTGGAAATCACCCTGGCCCTTGTGGCAATGGGCGCGGGCCAGCGGAACCAGAAGCAGAAGCGCATCCATCCGCGATTCGTCCCAGTTGCTGGCGAGCAGCCGCAGGGAATCGACCGGGCCGTCGATCCACAGATTGTCCGAATTGACGACGAGAAAGGGATCGGAGTCGATCAGTGGCAGGGCCCTGACCATTCCCCCGCCCGTTTCGAGCAATTGCTCCCGTTCGTCCGATACAGTGATTTCAAAGTCCTGAACGCGGTTCTTCAAATGGGCTTCGAGCGCATCGGCCAGATAATGAACGTTCACCACCACCTTCTGCACCCCCGCGGCCCGCAGCCGGTCGAGGCAATGGTCGAGCAAGGGCTTGCCGGCCACTTCGACGAGGGGCTTGGGACGGGTGGCGGTGAGCGGCCGCATCCGCTTGCCCAGACCCGCGGCGAGGACCATCGCGGTCCTGGGCACGTCGCCGGCGGGCGTGGGACGCAAGGCCAGAGGCCGGCGCTGGCGGTTCATTCCTCGACTTTCCTCAGGCAGGCGTCGCCGCGGTGCTCGGCCGGCACGTTGGCATCGAACCAGGCGCGCACCGGCCCGAGCGCGGGGTGGGAGAGGTTGCGCTCCAGATAGTTCCAGATGCGCGGGTGCATGGTGGGATAGAAGGGCTTGCCGTCGCGCTTCCAGAGCCGGGTGAAGATCCCCAGGATCTTGGTGTTTCGCTGCGCTCCCAAGATCTCGTAGTGGGAACGGAAGAGGTCGCGGTCCGCCACCTTCGCCCGCTCGCAATAGAGCGCGATCATCGCCTCCTCGAGCTCGGGCGCGACGTCGCGGCGCGCGTCCTGGAGGAGCGACACCAGATCGTAGGCGGCGTGGCCCGCGAGCGCGTCCTGGAAATCGAGGAGGCCGAGCTCGGACCGGTCCGGGAGAACCATCAGATTGTCGGCGTGATAATCACGAAGGACCAGCACCGGGCTGCGCCCGGCGAGCTCGACGACCTCGCTCCAGACTTGTCGCCACGAGTCCATGAAGCCGGCCTCGTCCACCTCCAGCCCGAGTGCCGGGGCATACCATTCGGTGAAGAGCAGGACCTCGCGGGCCATGGCCGCTTCGTCGTAAGGAGCAACGTCTTCGGGCGCCGGCTGGTCCGACAGCCGGGCGAGGATGCCGATCGCCGCTTCATAGATGGCGCGCTCGCGGCCGGGCTCGCGCTGGAGAAGCGGGCCGACGCGGTCGTCGCCGAAATCCTCCAGAAGGAGCAGACCCCGGCCTCGGTCGATCGCGAGCGGGCGCGGCGGCAGGAAGCCCCGGTTGAGAAGATGGCCGGCGATGGTGAGGAAAGGCCCGATATCCTCATGCTCCGGCGGAGCGTCCATCAGGACGGCCGTGTCGCGGCCGCGGTGCACCCTGAAATAGCGCCTGAAGCTCGCATCCCCGGCGAGCGGCCGGATGTCGGCCCCCTCCCAGCCATGCTCTGCAAGGAATGCGGGCGCCGCTGCGGGCGGAATCATGGGAGCGGCCATCGCGCTTCCCAAGCGGCGGGCACCTCCGCTGTCAAGGCGCGGGCGCCCTCTCCTTCGCGGCGAAGGGCGAGCCGAAGCGAATGGGGCCACAAGGCGCGGCCCATCCGCTCGGGCCATGCGACGATCAGGGCTCCGTCCTCCATCGCCTCGTCCAGCGCCAGCTCCTCGATCTCCGCCGGATCCTCGATCCGGTAGAGGTCGACGTGCCAGGCCGGGAGGCTGAGGCCCTCGTAGGGGATGACGATCGGGAAGGTCGGGCTGGCGACGTCGCCGCCATGGCCGAGCCCGGCGAGGATCCCGCGCGCCAGAGTCGTCTTGCCCGCGCCGAGATCGCCGAACAGGGCGACGACGTCGCCGGGCCGCAGCTGAGCCGACAGCCGCCGCCCGAAAGCCTCGGTCGAGTCGGGCCCCTCGAGGCGCATCAGCGCTTCCGCGGCAGCCGCAGGGTGACGGTGGTGCCCTCTCCCGGCTCGGACAATAGATCGACGGTGCCGCCATGCGCCTCGACGAACTGCCTTGCGAGCGGCAGTCCGAGGCCGAGCGCGGCGCCGTCCGCGCCGCGCGGCTCGGCGGTTCTGGAGAAGCGGTCGAAGACCCGGGCCTGGTCGGCGGGCGCGATTCCGCGGCCGTTGTCGGAGACGGTGATCGCGGCGGCCTTGCGGTCGCCGCCGGCGTGCAGGAGGACTCGTCCGCCCTCCGCGGTATAGGCGATGGCGTTCTTGAGGATGTTGTCGAGCGACTGGCGAAGCCGCGCCCGGTCGCCGGTGACCGACCCCGCGCCCGGCTCCACCTCGACCGCGAAATCGATTCCCTTCTCCGTCGCCCGATCGCGAAAGGCCTCGCCGGCTTCCGTGCAGAGCCTGCCGAGATCGACCTTGTCCTCGGCCAGAAGCAGGCTTCCGCTGTCGCTCTGGGTGAGGTCGAGCACGTCGTCGATCAGGGTGCTCAGGCGAGCGACCGAGTCCAGGATCGCGGCGACATATTCCGTCGCCGCGGGCGCGAGCTCGCCCGCATAACCCCCGGCAAGCATCTCCGCGAACCCGCCGATCGAGGTCAGCGGCGTCCGCAGCTCGTAGCTCATGTTCGAGACGAACGCGGTTTTCAGGCGATCCGCCTGCTCGAGCGCCTGGGTGCGCTCCCGCAGCGCCGCCTCCACGGTGCGGCTGGCGGTGACGTCCAGCATGGTGAAGAGGGCGTTGCCGTCGGGCAGCGGAACCGCCGCGAACTCGAACTCCCGGCCGTCGGTGAAGGCGACCCGGCCGTTGCGCTGCTTGCGCTCCACCGTCGCGCTCCGGACCAGCTCGCGCACCAGGCCGGCATGGCCCGGGTTCCTGAGCTTCCTGCCGATATGAGCGGTCAGCGAGTCGATCCGCGGATTGCCGGCGAGCTGCTCCTCCTCGAACTCCCACAGCTCGCGGAAGCGGTTGTTCCACAGATGGAGCCGTCCGTCCGACGCGAAGACCCCCACCGCCTCGAACAGATTGTCGAACGTTGCGGTCCGCACCCGAAGGAGAGTGTCTCGCGCGGAGGCGAGCCGGAGCTGTTCCGTGCGGTCCTCGAAGATGAGCAGCAGCCCGCCGTCGGGGAGCGGCTGGGCGACCACCCGGAGATGGCGGCCGCCGGGCAGAAGCCAGTCTTCCTCCTCGGCGGTGAGACCGCCGGTGAACCAGCGGTCATGCTCCTTCTTCCACTCGGGATAGTCGCGCACCTCGGGCAGGTGGCCGGTTTCCCGCATCGCGTCGAGCAGCCGGTTGAACTCGGGGCGGTCGGCGAGGAAGTCCGGGCGAAGCGCGAACAGCCGGGCGAAGGGCTGGTTCGAGAAGATAAGGCCGCGGTCGCGGGCGAACTGGGCGACTCCGGCGGACAGCCGGTCGAGCATGTCGCGCTGGGCGTGGACGAAGCGGGCGAGCTCGGAGCGCGCCTGCTCGCGATCCTCGACGTCGATCGCATAGCCGGCGACTCCCGACTCCCCTAGCGGGACCTCGACCACCCGCATCATCCGCCGTTCCCCGGCGATCGTCGCCGGAACCGTGCGGGCCGACGGTATGCCGCTCTCCCGCACCAGATGCGCCTGGCGCGCCGCGCTGCCCTCGCTGTC
>DASVTA010000010.1:0-6189 GCA_036387815.1 Allosphingosinicella sp. | reverse complement strand
GTGTGGAGGCCGTCGCTCGGCGCCTCGACAAGCTCGACGATCGAGGGGAGGAAGCCGGCCAGGGTCTTGCCGGCGCCGGTAGGCGCGACGAGCAGCGCGCTCCGCCCGGCGCGGGCGGCGGCGAGCATTTCCATCTGGTGGCGGCGCGGGGCCCAGCCCCTGGCGTCGAACCATTGGGCGATGATTGGGGGGAGTGTCTTTGTCGTCATTCCGGCCTTGATCCGGAATCGATGAACACCGTAGCCGCCCTTTTGATCATGAATCCGTCATCCCGGCGAAAGCCGGGACCTCGGGCCGGAATGGCGCGGCACAAACCGGCAATACAGACTCGCTGGGATCCCGGCTTTCGCCGGGATGACGATGAAGGCGGTCACGAATCCCGACTTTCGTCAGGCCGACCCGCTCACGAGCGGGCGTCGTCCCCGCTGCGCCTTTTCTCCTCTTCCTCGCGGTAGAGGTCGTGGGTTCCCTGTTCGCTCCGGTCGATGTCGCGCTTGCTGGTCTTGCGGTTGCGGAGCAGGACCCAGAGCAGGACGGCCGCGAGCAGCAGCGGCCCGACGATGTTGATGATTCCCCAACTGCCTCCGCCTGCGTCCATGCTTTCGCTCCTTCCCATGCGTTCAAATGCGGGCGCCGCGCTTGGCGTTGCCCATGCTCGACTCCATATAGCTCCCGATGGCCCGTCTCGGTTCCTGGATCGAGCCTTTTCCCGAAGGCATCTACATAAAGCCGGCCGACGCCTGGGTCGATCCGAACGTCCCCAAGGCCCGCGTGCTGGTCACCCACGGCCATGCCGACCACGCCCGCGGCGGCCATGGAGAGGTGTTCGGGACCCCCGAGACGCTGGCGATCATGGAATGCCGTTACGGGCCCCAGCCCGGGGGCCGGGCGACGCCCTATGGCGAGGTCGTTCGGCTGGGCGAGGTCGAAGTGAGCTTCGTCCCCGCCGGCCACGTCCTCGGCTCCGCCCAGATCGTGCTCGAACATAGAGGCGAGCGGGTGGTGGTTTCGGGGGATTACAAGCGCCGGCCGGACCCGACCTGCCCGCCCTTCGAGCCGGTGCCCTGCGACATCTTCATCACCGAGGCGACCTTCGGCCTGCCCGTCTTCCGCCATCCCGACACGCCGAGCGAGATCGACCGGCTGCTCGCCCGGCTCCACGAAAATCCGGAGCGCTGCGTCCTCGTCGGCGCCTATGCGCTCGGCAAGGCGCAGCGGCTGATGATGGAGATTAGGGGCCGCGGCTATCATGAGCCCATCTATATCCACGGCGCGCTTCAGCGGCTTTGCGACCTCTACCGCGAATGGGGCGTGGAGCTCGGCGACCTTCGCCCCGCCACCGGCGCGAAGAAGGACGAGCTCAAGGGGAAGATCGTCGTCGCTCCGCCCGGCTGCCTGAACGACCGCTGGTCGCGCCGGCTGCCGGACCCGATCACCGCAATGGCCTCCGGCTGGATGCGGGTCCGCCAGCGCGCCCGCCAGCGCAACGTCGAGCTTCCGCTCATCGTCTCCGACCATGCCGACTGGGACGAGCTCACCGCCACCATCCAGGAGCTCCAGCCCCGCGAGGTCTGGATCACCCACGGCCGCGAGGACGCGCTGATGCACTGGTGCATGACGAGGCAGATCAAGGCGCGGGAGCTGAACCTGGTAGGGCGCGAGGACGAGGACGACTAGGGCTTCCCCTCCCTTCCAGGGAGGGGAAGACTCTCAGCCCTGCAGGTCCAGCGCCGATAGGAGGACCGCGGCGGCCACCGTGAGGATGGCCCACCTTACCCCCCGCTCGAGCTTGAAGCTGCCGGTCCGCGACAGGATCGCCGCGCTGGTGGGCATGATCAGGATGAAGAGGCCGAGGGTGAGGACGGCGCCCGCCTTCCACCCCAGCTCCAGCCCGCCGTAGATCGCCAGCGCCGCCCAGATCACGCAGAAGAGCAGCGCTTCCGGGTAGAGCTTGGGCATCAGTGCGAGACCTGCTCGCCCCGCTGGAGCCCCGATAGCGCCAGCTGCTCGTCGATCTGGGCGACCAGCCGACCGAGGCCGGCTTCGTCCTTCGCTTCGGCGCGGGCGACGAGGACGTCCTGAGTGTTCGAGGCCCGAAGAAGCCACCAGCCGTCGGCGGTGCTGACCCGGGCGCCGTCGGTGCGGTCGACTTCGGCCCCGCTCGCGGCCAGGCGCTCGAGGACTTCCTCGACGACCGGGAACTTGCGGCTCTCGTCGACCTGGAAGCGCATCTCGGGAGTGTTGATCATCGCCGGCATGGCCGAGCGCAACGCGGTCAGCGATCCACCCAGCTGGGCGACGGCGCGGATCAGCCGGATGGCCGAGTAGATGGCGTCGTCGAAGCCGTACCATTCGTGGCGGAAGAAGATGTGGCCGCTCATCTCGCCGGCCAATGGCGCGCCCGTCTCCTTCATCTTGGACTTGATCAGGCTGTGGCCGGTCTTCCACATCAGGGGCTGGCCGCCCAGCTCGGCGACCCGGTCGAACAGGGCCTGGCTCGCCTTCACGTCGGCGATGATCGTTGCGCCAGGCACCGCCCGGAGCACCGGCTCGGCCAGGATCGAGAGAAGCTGGTCGCCCCACACGACCCGGCCCTCGCCGTCGACCGCGCCCAGCCGGTCGGCATCGCCGTCGAAGGCGACCCCGAAATCCAGCCCCTCCTCGCGCACCAGGCGCTTCAGATCCTCGAGGTTGGCTTCGACCGTGGGATCGGGGTGGTGGTTGGGGAAGCGGCCGTCCACTTCGGTGAAGAGCGTGAAATGCTCGCCTGGGAGCCTTTTCACCAGCCGCTCCACCACCGGGCCCGCCGCGCCGTTGCCGCAGTCCCAGCCGACCCGGAAGGGGCCGCCGTCGAAGCCCGCGAGGAGCCGCTCGACGTAGCGCTCCATGACCTCCTCGTCGCGAACGGAGCCGGAGCCCTGCTCCCAATCGCCCGCCGCCGCCATCCGGCCCAGCCCCTGGATCTGCTCCCCGAAGAAGGGGGCGTGGCGGAGCACCATCTTGAAGCCGTTGTAATTGCCCGGATTGTGGCTTCCGGTGATCATGATGCCGCCGTCCACCGGCAGCTCGGCCTCCGCATAATAAAGCATTGGGGTGGGGCCGAGCCCGATCCGGACGACGTCGACTCCGCTCGCCGTCAGCCCCTCGATCAGCGCCGCCTCGAGCCCCGGCGAGCTTACCCGCCCGTCCCGTCCGACGGCGACCGTCGAGCCGCCGTCGCGGCGGACGATCGTTCCGAAGCTCCTTCCGATCGCCTCGGCGTCCTCCTCCGCCAGCGTCTCCCCGTAAATTCCCCTGATGTCATATTCGCGAAGGGAGGTCGGGTGCAGGCGATGGCTCATTCGGGGCTCCGGCTAGTGGGGGATCGGCGTCAAGACGCGCGAGGCGGCTTGCGGTTCATTGTTTCGGCCAGCAGGGTGTCGCGGGCGGCGTTGACCCGGTGGGCGAGCTCGGCCGAGCCGCCGGTATCGGGATGGACCTTCGCGATCAGCCGGCGGTGCGCGTCCCGGATTTCCTCGAGGGTGGCGCCCTCCCCGACCCCGAGCAGCCGCCGGGCGTCCGTCACGGGCATGGGTTTGGAAGACGGGCGCGAGCGGCGCCAGGCCGCCCAGAGCAGGGCGCCCGCCATCAGCGCCGCGCCGAGGATCAGCCGGCCCTTGGTGAACAGGCTGAGGCCGAGCAGGAAGAGCGCGGCCGCGATCCCGTCCTCGTAGGTGAAGCCTTTGAGGCGGCCGGTCGAGAAGGCCCACAGGAGCCCGCCCGCGGCGATCAGGATGAGCGGCCCCATCGCCGGTCAGCCGGCAAGCGCTTCGGCTCGCGGCGCGGCCTCGCCCGGCTGCGGCAACGCGAAACCTGCGATCATCTCGCGAAGCTCCTGGCGGGCGGCGATATGGGCGATCGCGACTTCGCCGAGATGCGGCAGATCGAGCAGGGTGAGGCCCTTGGGGAAAAGCTCGCGATAGATGACTCGCTCGCCAAGGCCGGGGATGACGCGGAATCCGACCCGGCGGGAAAGCTCGCCCAGGGCTTCGCCCACCCGGCGCATGTTGCGCGCCTCGATATGCTGCATCCGGTTCCTGAGCACCACCCAGTCCACGCTTGCGCCATGGCTCTTGGCGCGCTGGGTGCGGCTGTTCCAGACCAGCTCGGCGTAGAAGCTCGGGCGCCGGACGCGATAGGTTTCGGCATCCACCTGGCCGATCAAATCGAGATCGACGAAGCTGTCGTTGATCGGCGTCACGAGCGTGTCGGCACGAATCATCGCGGCCCGGGCGTGGGGATCGTCGCGGCCGGGCGTGTCGACGACGACGATCTCGACGTCCGAGCCTATCCGCTCGAGCTGGGCCTCGATCGACTCGCCTTTGTCGGGATCGAAGGTCTCGTGGACGGGCATGACGAGGTCGATGCCGAGCCGCTTCACCGTCTCCGCCCGGTTGTCGAGATAGCGGCCGAGCGTGCGCTGGCGGGTGTCCAGATCGAGCGCGGCCACCCGCCGGCCGGCGGCGGCCAGCGCCACCGCGCTGTGCACGGCGGTCGTGGACTTTCCGGTGCCGCCTTTTTCATTGGCGAATACGATGAAATGCGGCGACGCCATCTGCACCCCTAGATTTTCCTGGCCTTGATTATGCCGTCCGGCCCCCGCAAGGGCGTCGCCCAAGCTGATATCGGAGGCGGGAACGGGGTGCAAACGGTCCGTGACATCGAAACGCTGAGGGCGGCAGTGGCGCAATTGCGCGCAGGCGGCCGGACGATCGCCTTCGTGCCGACGATGGGAGCCCTCCACGCCGGCCATATGGCCCTCGTCGCCGAGGGGCGGCGGCGGACGGACCATGTCGTCGCCTCCATCTTCGTCAACCCGACCCAATTCTCCGCCAACGAGGATCTCTCCACCTATCCGCGCCGCGAGGCGACCGACGCCAAGATGCTGGAGGAGGAAGGCTGCGCGATCCTCTGGTTGCCCGACGCGGCGACCATGTATCCCGACGGGCCCAGGATCAGCGTGCGCGCGGGGAGCCTCGGCGAGGGCCTGGACGGCGCGGCCCGGCCAGGCCATTTCGACGGGGTTGCGACGGTGGTGTCGCGCCTCTTCGACCAGGTCCGCCCCGACGTCGCGCTTTTCGGGGAGAAGGATTATCAGCAGCTCGCCGTCGTCCGGCAGATGGTCCGGGACCTGGGTTTGGGCATCGAGATCGTCGGGCTGCCCACCCAGCGCGACGCGGACGGCCTCGCCTTGTCCTCGCGCAACACCTACCTGACGGACGAGGAGCGCCAGGCGGCGCGGGCCCTGCCCCGCGCGCTCGGCGAGGCGGCGGCGGCGATCCAGCGCGGCGGCGGCGTGGCCGAGGCTCTCGCTACGGCCAGGGAGCGGCTGGTCAAGGCGGGCTTCGATCCCATCGACTATGTCGAGCTTTGCGATGCGGAGACGCTGGAGCCGGTGACGGCGCTCGAGAAGCCGGCTCGCCTTCTGGCGGCGGCGCGGATCGGCCGCACGAGGCTGATCGACAATCTCGCGGTGGAGCCGCAGTGACATTCCTCCCCGAGCTTGTCTCGGGGAGGGGGACCACGGCGCGAAGCGTCGTGGTGGAGGGGCGATGCCCACTTCCGGAATTCCCCTCCACCGCGCTTCGCGCGGTCCCCCTCCCCGAGGCAAGCTCGGGGAGGAATTTATAGGGTAACTCCGCCGTTAACCATTTGTTGGTGATCGCCTGCGCAAACCTGTCCTCGACACGCGATAAACAACAAGGGGCATGTCAAATGGGGAACAGCCTGAAATCCGCGACTTTCCTGATCGAAAGCCGCATCGCCGACGCCGCCATGGGCGATCCGAACGCTCTCTATGAACTCGGCGTCGCCTATTCGACCGGAACTCACGGCCTCGACGTCGACCTGATCGAAGCCCACAAATGGTTCAATCTCGCCGCCCTGAACGGAAGCGAGCGCGGCCAGGAATGCAGGGCTGAAATCTCCGAGGAGATGACCGCCCGCGAGATCGCCGAGGCCCAGCGCCAGGCGCGGGCGTGGCTTTCCGACACGATGGTGAGACGGGCGGCCTGATTGTCCGTCATCCCGGCGAAAGCCGGGACCTCGGGGAGACCCGCCGCGACTCTTCCGGCCTGAGGTCCCGGCTTTCGCCGGGATGACGGATTGCTCCATTTCGGCGCAATCCTCCTCCTCCCCGTAAGAGGTTCT
>DASVTA010000009.1:0-3552 GCA_036387815.1 Allosphingosinicella sp. | reverse complement strand
CATCGACAACAGCTCGCTCTACCGGATGGACCCGGACGTGCCGCTGATCGTGCCGGAGGTGAACGCCCACGCCATCGACGGCTATCGCCGCAAGAACATCATCGCCAACCCCAATTGCTCGACCGCCCAGATGGTCGTCGCCCTGAAGCCGCTCCACGACGCGGCCGGAATCAGGCGGGTCGTCGTCTCGACCTATCAGTCGGTCTCCGGCGCCGGGAAGAAAGGGATGGACGAGCTGTTCGAGCAGAGCCGCAACATCTTCGTCGGCGACACGAACGAAGCGACCGTCTTCACCAAGCAGATCGCCTTCAACGTCATCCCCCATATCGACGAGTTCCTCGACGACGGCTCGACCAAGGAGGAATGGAAGATGGTGGTCGAGACCAAGAAGATCCTCGACCCGAAGATCAAGGTCACCGCCACCTGCGTTCGCGTTCCGGTCTTCGTCGGCCATTCCGAAGCGATCAACATCGAGTTCGAGCGGGAGATCTCCGCCGAGGAGGCCCAGAAGATACTCCGCGAGGCGCCCGGCGTGATGCTCGTCGACAAGCGCGAGGACGGCGGTTACGTCACGCCGGTCGAGGCGGTGGGGGAATATGCCACCTACATCAGCCGGGTCCGCGAGGATCCCACCGTCGAGAACGGCCTCAACCTCTGGTGCGTCTCCGACAATCTGCGCAAGGGCGCGGCCCTCAACGCGGTGCAGATCGCGGAGCTTCTCGGCCGCAAGCACCTGAAAAAGGCGGCTTGAAGGGCCCGCCCGCGCCAACGATTCCAATCCCTTAGAAATTGGTGCCTGGCACCAATTATCGGGAGCCTGGCAACAATCATCGTCATCCCGGCGAAAGCCGGGACCTCAGGTCGAGAAGTCTCGGCGGGTCTCCCTGAGGTTCCGGCTTTCGCCGGAATGACGTATGCGGGCAGGACGGAGGTACCCCATTGCAGAGAAATTGGTGCCTGGCACCAATTATGAAGGGGAGGGGCTTTGCCTCCGCGCCCTTCGCAAGGCTTGTGCAAAGGTCCGGTGAAGGCCGGAGTCCATGAACACCGCTGCCTGCACGCCGAGCCTTCGTGTCATCCCGGCGGAAGCCGGGACCTCAGGTCGAGAAGTCTCGGCGGGTCTCCCTGAGGTTCCGGCTTTCGCCGGAATGACGTATGCGGGCAGGATGGAGGTACCCCATGCCAAACGAAATGACCGGCGGCTGCGCCTGCGGGCGGGTCCGCTACTCGGCCCGGGTCGACAACGACGAGGCCTATCTGTGCCACTGCCGGATGTGCCAGCGCGCCACCGGCGGGGTCTCGATCGCCTTCAAGACCATGAAGAAGGCCGACGTGACCTGGGAGCAGGAGCCCGATTGGTACGTCTCGTCGCCGATCGCCCGGCGGCCCTATTGCCGGGAATGCGGCACCTCGCTCGGCTTCGCTTACCCCGACAGCGAGAAGATGGACCTGACGGTCGGCTCCTTCGACGATCCCTCGCGTTTCATACCGAAGCATCATTTCGGCGCGGAGAGCCTTCATCGCGCCTGGCTCAACACCGAAGGCCTGCCCGAGCATCGAACCGAGGAGTACAAGCCGCTTGTCGACCGCTGGATCAAGGCTACCGGGAAGGTGCCGGATTGATTGTTCCTCCCGCTCATCCTGAGTAGAGGCTGAGCGAAGTCGAAGCCTCGTATCGAAGGACCGTCCTTCGATACGCCGTTTCGCCAGGCTCAACGGCTACTCAGGATGAGCGGAATTGCCTGAATCAAAACCCACCACCCACCGCTTCACCGCCTCCGACGGAGCCGAGCTCGCCTGGCACGAGCTGGGCGAGGGGAGCGCCAGCGCGGTCGTCCTTCTCCACGGCCTCTTCTCGAGCGCCGACATGAACTGGATCCGCTTCGGCCATGCCGCCGAGATCGCCTCGCGCGGTTTCCGGGTCATCATGCCGGACCTGCGCGCGCACGGGCAGAGCGCCGCGCCTCACGACGACGCCTCCTATCCGCCCGACGTGCTCGCCCGCGACGGGCTCGAGCTGATCGCGCATCTCGGCCTCGCCGACTACGATCTGGGCGGCTATTCGCTGGGCGCCCGCACCTCCGCCCGGATGGCGATCCTCGGAGCCCGGCCGAGGCGGCTGGTGATCGCCGGAATGGGCCTTCGCGGAATGCTCGAGACCGGCCGCCGCTCGGCCCATTTCCGGAAGGTCCTGACCGGCATGGGCACCCACGAGCGCGGCTCGAACGAATGGATGGCGGAAGCCTTCCTCAAGACCACCGGCGGCGACCCGAGGGCCCTTCTGCCGCTGCTCGGAAGCTTCGTCGATTCCACCGAGGCGGAGCTGGTCGGGATCGCCATGCCGATCCTGATCGTGTCCGGGATCGAGGACCAGGACAACGGCCCCGCCGAGGACCTGGCCAGGCTCCTCCCCGATGCACGTTTCGTGGAGGTTCCGGGCAATCACATGAACGCCGTCACCAAGCCGGAGCTGGGCGGCGCGATCGCCGATTTCCTCGCGCTTGATTCACCAAAGTCCGAGGCGCAATAGCCGCGCAACCAGATCGACAAACGAGGATGCCCGCCCGATGAAATCCACCGTCTCCGCACTCGCCCTCGCCATCTGCCTCGCCGCCTGCACCAACGCTTCGGCGGACACGTCGGTGGACACGGCTTCGGCCGCTTCGGCGGAACCGCCCGCCGCCGCCGGGCAGGCCGCGCCCACCCTGGAAGAGGCCCGCGCCTTCGTCGCCCGCGCCGAGAAGGAGCTGTCGGAATTCGCGGTGCTCAACAGCCGTGCGCAATGGGTCAACTCGACCTACATCACCGACGACACCGACGCGCTCGCCGCCCATTTCGGAACCATCGGCACCGAGATGTCCGTCCGCTTCGCCAACGAGGCGGCGAAATATGCGAACGTCGAGGGCCTGGATTACGACACCAGGCGCAAGCTCGACATCCTGCGCAGCGCCCTCGTGCTCCCGGCGCCGACCACGCCCGGCGCCGCCGCCGAACTGAACACGATCTCGACCCGGCTCAACTCGACCTACGGCAAGGGCCGCGGGACGCTCGGCGGCAAGGAGATGACCGGCAACGACCTCGAGGAGAAGATGGGCACGGTCCGCAATCCGGCCCAGCTTCAGGAGATGTGGTCGAGCTGGCATTCCAATGTCGGCCGGCCGATGCGCCCCGATTACGTCCGGCTCACCGAGATCGCCAACCAGGGCGCCAAGGAGCTTGGCTACCCCGACACCGGCGCCATGTGGCGCTCGCGCTACGACATGCCGCCGGACCAGTTCGCGGCGATGACGGACCGGCTGTGGAGCGAGGTCAAGCCGCTCTACGACGAGCTCCACTGCTACACTCGAGCCAAGCTCAACGCCAAATATGGCGACAGCGTCCAGCCCGATTCCGGGCCGATCCGGGCCGACCTGCTCGGCAACATGTGGGCCCAGGAGTGGGGGAATATCTACGACGTGGTGGCGCCCAAGGGCGCCGGCGACGTCGGCTACGACCTGACCGAGCTTCTCGTCCGCAACAAATATACGCCCGAGAAGATCGTCCGCACCGGCG
>DASVTA010000008.1:0-3881 GCA_036387815.1 Allosphingosinicella sp. | reverse complement strand
CGGAGGCGGACCCTGTTTCGCCCTCAGCCGCTCCTCGTCCTCGATCATGTAGTTGCGGGTGATCGGAGCGGCGTAGCGGCTCCTCAGATACTGGAGCTGGTAGACCACCATCGCACCGTCGGAGAACATCGTCGACGAAGCGGCGAGGTAGAAGGCGTAAAGGCGGAAGAAGCGGCGATCGTACATCGCCGTGATCTCCGCCTCCTTCGCCTTGAAGCGCTCGTACCAGGCGACGAGGGTGTGGATGTAGTGCAGGCGAAGCGCCTCGCAGTCCGCCATGATCAGCTTCTCGCGCTCGCTCGCCGCGACGATCTCGGAGAGCGCCGGCAGATAGCCGCCCGGGAAGATGTATTTGAGCATGAAGCGGTCGGTGGTGCCCGGCCTCCCCATCCGCCCCATCGTGTGGATCAGGGACACGCCATCCGGCTTCAGGAGCTCGCGCACCTTGGCGAAGAAGGTCTGGAAGAAGGGCGGCCCGAGATGCTCGAACATGCCGATCGAGACGATTCGGTCGAACTGCCCCTGGACGTCGCGATAGTCGATCAGCTCGAACTTGACCCTGTCCGAGACGCCGGCCTGCTCGGCGCGCTGCCGGGCGACGGCGAGCTGCTCCTTCGACAGGGTCACTCCGAGAACGTCGACGTCGGCTACCCGGTTGAGATAGAGGGCGAGGCCGCCCCATCCGCAGCCGATGTCGAGCACCTTCTGGCCCGGCTCGAGCAGCAGCTTCGAGGCGATATGCGCCTTCTTGTCGAGCTGGGCCTGCTCGATCGAGTTGGCCGGATCCGTGAAGTAGGCGCAGCTGTACTGCATGTCCGGATCGAGGAAGAGCCGGTAGAGGTCGTTGCCGATGTCGTAATGGTGCTGGACGTTCTTCAGCGACCGCGACTTCCAGTTCAGCATGTCGAGGCGGTGGCGGAGCCTGCCGGACTTCTTCATGAAGCCGCCGGGCCGGCTCCTCTCTTCCCAGCGGCGATTGCGGCGGATGATCCGGACGAGATCCAGTATGTCGCCCTGCTCGAGCCGGAGCCGGTCGTCCATCCAGGTCTCGGCCGTGCCGAGCGCCGGGTCGCGGGCGATCTGGAGCGGCACCCGCGAATCCGCCAGCCGGACGGTGACCGCCCTCAGCTCGGGATCCGGCGCTCCGAAGCGGTGGGTACGCCCCTTATGGTCGATGACCGTGAGCTCGCCCCGCTTGATCAACCCCGGAAGCATCTTGTCGAGCAGCCGCATGGCGGCGCAGAATAGCCAAGTGCCGGACAAGTGCAATTCCGTTGCGGAGGCGATCCTGGCCCGCCGGTCGGTGCGGGCCTTCCTTCCGCGCCCTGTCGAGCGGGCGGAGATCGAGGAGATGCTCGATCTCGCCGCCCGCGCGCCTTCGGGCGGCAATCTCCAGCCCTGGCACGTCGACGTCGTGACCGGGCCGCCGCTCGCCGCGCTCAGGGCGCAGGCACGGGCCGCGGCCGGCGCGGGAGGGACCCGGATGGAGCTGACCGTCTACCCCTCGCCGCTTCCGGAGCCCTGGCGCTCCCGCCGGCACCGGAGCGGCGAAGCGCTGTACGAAGCGCTCGGCATCGCGCGCGATGATAGGCCGGCGCGGCTGGCGCAGTTCGCGCGCAATTTCGAGGCGTTCGGAGCGCCGGTGTTGCTGTTCTTCTCCATCGACCGGATCTTCGATCGGCCGCAATGGGCCCACATGGGAATGTTCATCCAGAACATCATGCTGCTCGCCGAGGAACGCGGCCTCGCCACCTGCGCGCAGGAGGCCTGGGCGGCGGTGCACGAGGTGGTTGCCAGTCATATAGAGCTGCCGCCGGAGCGGATATTCTATTGCGCAATCGCGCTCGGCTATGCGGATCGCCAAGCCCCCGTCAACGCCGTGCGGACGGAGCGGGAGCCGGCGAGCGGGTTCGCGGCCTTCCGCGGGTTCTGACCCGCCTTGCGCCATTTAGCGGCGGCGAAGGGGGAGAGGGATTGTCCCGCGCCGTCTTCTGGTGGACATTGCCGCGCGAGGAGCGGCGGATGACGGTGGAAACGGCGAGCGAAGGCAGGAGGCGGCGGCTCGTCACCCTCCCCGCACGGCCCGAGCCGATCCGGGTCGCGGCGGAGGAAACCGCCGTGATCGTGGTCGACATGCAGAACGCTTATGCCTCGCGCGGCGGCTATCTCGACGTGGCGGGATTCGACATCGGCGGGGCCGCGGCGGTGATCGAGCAGTGCGCCAAGGTGGTGGAGACCGCCCGGGGCGCGGGACTGCCGGTGATCTATTTCCAGAACGGCTGGGACGAAACCTATGTGGAGGCGGGCGGCCCCGGCTCGCCCAACTGGCACAAGTCCAACGCATTGAAGACGATGCGGGCGAGGCCGGAGCTGCAGGGAAAGCTGCTTGCCCGCGGCGGCTGGGATTACGAGCTCGTGGAGACGCTGGCGCCCCATCGGGGCGACATCGTCCTGCCCAAGACGCGCTATTCCGGCTTCTTCAACTCGCAGCTCGATTCGGTGCTTCGCTCGCGCGGCGTGCGCAACATCGTCCTGGTGGGGATCGCGACCAACGTCTGCGTGGAATCGACTCTGCGCGACGGCTTCTTCCTCGAATATTTCGGGATCATGCTGGAGGACGCCACCCACCAGGCCGGGCCCGAATACCTCCAGAAAGCGAGCGTATACAATGTCGAAACCTTCTTCGGCTGGGTCTCGACGGTCGCCGATTTCTGCGGTGCGTTCGGCCAGATGGGGGAATGACGTCCTTCGATACGGGCCTTCGCCAGGCTCAGTCCCTACTCAGGATGAGCGGGTGTGATTTTCCGCTCATCCTGAGTAGGCATTGAGCGAGGTCGTTTGGAGATAGATCAATGCCGTTCGAATCGATCAATCCGCCGCAATTCCCGACCCCGATCGCGCCCTACTCGGCGGGGACCCGGGCCGGAGACACCGTCTACGTGTCCGGAACGCTGGCGCTTGGGCCAGGCGGCACCGTGCTCTATCCCGACGACGCGGAAGCCCAGACACGGCACGTGCTGGAGACGATCCGGATCACGCTGGAGGCGGCTGGAGCGACGATGGCGGACGTCGCCTTCAACCACATCTTCCTGACCGACTGGGCCCATTATCCGGCGATGAACGCGGTCTATGCGGAATATTTTCCGGGCGCCAAGCCGGCGCGCTACTGCATTCAGTGCGGGCTGGTTAAGCCGGGGCTGGTGGTCGAGATCGCCAGCGTGGCCCATACCGCCTGATGCCGAACGCCGCGGGTCTCTGGTACGAATGGCACGGGCCGGAGGGCGGCGAGGTCCTGATCCTTTCGCCCGGCCTGGGCGGCTCGGGCTCCTACTGGACCCCCAATCTGGCGGCGCTTTCCGGCGGGCATCGGGTCCTGCTCTACGATCATCGCGGGACCGGCCGAAGCGGTTCGCTTGCCGACGGCGCGGTGACGATCGCTTCCATGGCCGCCGATGTCCTGGCACTGATGGACGCGCTCGATATCCGGCGCCCACATTTCCTTGGCCACGCCATCGGAGGGCTGATCGGGCTCGAGCTTGGAAGCGCGCTGGCCAGCAGGATCGTGGTCAACGGCTGGCCGAGGCTCGACCCGCACACGGAGCGCTGCTTCGACGTCCGCCTCGAGCTTCTCCGGGCCAGCGGTCCGGAGGCCTATGTCCAGGCACAGCCGATCTTCCTCTATCCGGCGGGCTGGAGTTCGATGAACTCCGGAATGCTCGACGTCGAGGCGGAGCATCAGCTGGAGCGTTTCCCTCCGGTCGCGACCCTCGAGCGGCGGATCGCCGCGGCGCGGGCGTTCGAGCTTCGGCCGGGCCCGCCCTGTCCGACCCTGCTCATCGCCGCCGCTGACGACGTTCTCGTCCCGGCCCATTGCTCGGAAC
>DASVTA010000007.1:0-1782 GCA_036387815.1 Allosphingosinicella sp. | reverse complement strand
ATCGAGGAGATCGTCAGGGTCAAGGGCGGAGCGGTGCGGATCGAGACGGCCGGCGGCGCCGGCTTCGCGACGGTGCGCGGCCGCCGCCTTCCGCTGGTCTGCCTGCGCAAGTCCCTCGGCCGCGAACCCGCGCCGGATCCGGCGGCCCAGAGCCTCGTCCTGCTGAAGCCGGCCGGAGCCGATCTCTACGCGCTCGCCGTCGACGACATCTTCGACCATGAGGAGCTGGTGGTGAAGCCCGCCGCGCCCGCCGTGATGGCGGCCGGCCTCTACGCCGGCACCACCATCGCCGACGACGGCAAGCCCGTCCTCCTTCTCGATCCGCCCGGCATCGCGTCGAAGGCGGGGCTCTTCCTTCATCGCCGCCGCTCCGCTGTCGAGGCCGCGCCCGCACCGGCGGACCGGGCGGAGGAGGGGCCGCCGGCGCTCCTCTTCAGGACCCTGGAGGACAGGCTTCGCCTCGTGCCCGTCGCCGCCGTCCGGCGGATCGACGACGTGCGCCCCGAAGCGGTCCGCCTGAGCGCCGGCCGGCTCCACGTCTCGCTGGGCGACACCCTGCTTCCGCTCGAAGGCTGCGGCCGCAAGGCGCCGGACCGGCCGATCCGGCTGATCCGCCTCGGCGACGGCCGTTGCGAGATCGCCTACGGCTTCGCCGACGTCGTCGATATCATCCCGCTTCCAGCCGGGCTTCTGCCCGCGCTCGAGCCCGGTGAGGTGGGCGGAGTCGTCCTCGTCGCCGGCGAGCAGGCCGAGACGCTCGATCTCCACTGGCTCTTCGCCCGGCACTCCGGCTCTCCCGCGGCGGTCGCGCCACGGCCGGTCTGCGCCATTCCCGCCGGCGATCCGTTCATGGATTCCATCCTTCGCCCGCTCGTCGAGAGCGCCGGCTATACCGTCGTCGCCAGCGGCGAGGCGGGAAGCGAGGCCGCCGCGATCGTCATCGCCGGAGCCGAAGCCGGCGAGGCCGACGCCCCCTCGGGCGCCCGGATCGTCCGGTTGAGGGCCGAGGCCGAAGGCGAAGGAGTCCACCGCTACGACCGGGAGGCGCTCCTCGCCGCTCTGGCCGGCGAGGACCGCTCCAAACGGAGGCGCCGCCGTGGCTGATCTCCTGCTCATCGTCAGGCTCGCGGGGGAGCGCATCGCACTTCCCGCCGCCGACGTCGAATCGGTGGTGGAGATCGATTCGCTCACCCCTGTTCCAGGCGCCGCCGGCCATGTCGCGGGGCTCGCCGCGCTTCGAAGCCGGGTCCTCACCGTGATCGACTGCCTCGCCTCGCTCGATCCCTCGCGCACCCTCCCGGAAGCCTGTTCCGAAGCGGTGATGGCGGTGGTCGACGGCCATCCCTACGCACTGCTCGTCGAGGCCGTCGAAGACGTGGTCGAAGCGACGGGCGAGCGTCAGCCCGCGGGGGCCTCGCTCACGGCCGGCTGGCGCCGGATCGCGCTCGGAACGGTCGAGGCGGAAGGGGATCTGCTCCTCCTCGCCGACGTCGAGGCGCTGATCGCCGGACCGGCCCGCGAGGCGGCATGAGGCTTAAGTCGCCGGTTAACCTATCGCGGCTAGGTTGCGGCCGCCTGCAGGAGCGAGAGAGCGCATGAAGAGCTGTCTGGTCGTCGACGATTCGAAGGTGATCCGCAAGGTCGCCCGCCACATCCTCGAGACCCTCGACTTCTCGGTCGAGGAAGCCGAGGACGGCCGCGAGGCCCTGGAGCGCTGCGAGACGCGGATGCCCGACGTCGTCCTCCTCGACTGGATCATGCCGGTGATGGGCGGGATCGAGT
>DASVTA010000006.1:0-2684 GCA_036387815.1 Allosphingosinicella sp. | reverse complement strand
ATCTGATAGCCCCTTGTTCAATATGCAAGCGGGGGCGTCCGGTCAGGACGACCCGCCGCTGCGGCAGATCCGCGGTCATCCCGCCGGCCGTGAATCGGCCCAGCCGCATCCGCCCCTGCACTCCGCCGCCGCTGACGGCGCTGTGCTTGTTGAGGTCGAGGACGACGTCGCGGGTCTCGAGGCGGTAGCCGTCGGCCGCCGTGAAGAGGATCGGGCCGAGAACGTCGACCTTCTGCGTGTCCATGTTGTAGCGCGCCTTGTCGGCGGTGATGGTGGCCGGCCCTTCGTTGAGCTGGATCCGCGCCGCCATTCCGCCGATGTCGATCACCGGCTCGCTCGATTTAGCCTGGACCGCCTGCGCCGCCTGGATGCTGAAGGCGCGGCCCTTGTCGTCGAGGCCGCGATATTCGGCCGACTGGGTCTTGAGCCGCTCGCGCGCGACGTCGACCTTGTTCTTGTCGAGAAGGAAGCTGATCTCCTTCTCCTTCGAAAGCGGCGAGAGCAGGAGATAGGCGAGGAGAAGGCCGACTCCGGCGGGCAGAAGCACCTTCAGGAGGCGCATCAGCCAGTCGTGCGGACCTCCCGGGGCGGCCCAGCTCCTCTTCGCCTTTCGCCCGGAGCCGGCAAGCTCAGACATGGGCGAAGATGTCGACCTCTGGCCAGCCGGCGAGATCGAGGAGCGCTCGGTGCGGCAGGAAATCGAAGCAGGCCTGGGCGAGCGGCATCCGGCCTTCGCGCACCAGCCGCTCGTCCAGCTTCTCCTTCATCTGATGGAGGTAGCGAACGTCCGAGGCGGCATAGTCCTTCTGGGCGTCCGACAGCTCGGGCGCGCCCCAGTCGGACGTCTGCTGCTGCTTCGAGATGTCGATCTGGAGCAGCTCCTTGATCAGCTCCTTCAGGCCGTGCCGGTCGGTGTAGGTGCGGATCAGGCGCGAGGCGGTCTTGGTGCAATAGACCGGACCCGCCATCACTCCCAGATAGGCCTGCATGATGGCGAGGTCGAAGCGCGCGAAATGATAGAGCTTCAATCGCTCCGGATCCGCGAGGACGGCCTTCAGGTTCGGCGCCGAATAGTCGCTTCCGGGGTTGAAGCGGACGAGATGCTCGTCGCCCCGGCCGTCGGATATCTGGACCAGGCAGAGCCTGTCCCGGCCGGGAAGGAGCCCCATCGCCTCGGTGTCGACGGCGACCGGGCCGGGGGCGAGCACGCCTTCCGGCAGATCCTCTTCGTGGAAATGAACTGTCATGGGTTCCGCATAGGCCGAAGCGCCTTAACGCTCAATTGGCGATGCGTTCACCGGCGGCGACGCGGGTTTCGTCATCCCGGCGAAGGCCGGGATCCATGAACACGGCTCCTGGAGAGTCGGCGACGTCGGTGTTCATGGATTCCGGCCTTCGCCGGAATGACGGTCGTTCCCGCACTTGATCGTCACGCCCTGCGCCTGCACAGGAGCCCGAACAACCAGGAGCCCCGCCCGATGCCTTCCGGTCTTGCCGCACTGCTCGACGACGTCGCCGCCATCGCCAAGCTGGCCGCGGCCTCGATCGACGATGTCGGCGCCGCGGCCGGCCGCGCCGGAGCGAAGGCCGCGGGCGTGGTGATCGACGACACGGCCGTCACTCCGCGCTACGTCACCGGCTTCACCCCCGACCGCGAGCTTCCGATCATTGCGCGAATCGCCAAGGGATCGCTGAAGAACAAGCTCCTCATCCTCCTTCCCGCGGCGCTCGCGCTGAGCGCTTTCCTGCCCTGGGCGATCATGCCCCTGCTCATGCTCGGCGCCGCCTATCTCTGCTTCGAAGGCGCCGAAAAGGTTTGGGAGGCGGTCAGCGAGCCCAAGCACACGCTGGCGGAGGACGCCGCCGAGCTCAGCAGCGCGGAGCATGAGCAGAAGATGGTGAGCGGAGCGGTCCGGACCGACTTCATCCTGTCCGCCGAGATCATGGCCATCGCCCTCGCCGAAGTGGCGTCCGAGCCGTTCTGGACCCGGGCGGTCATCCTCGCGGTGGTCGCGATCGCGATCACCATCGGAGTCTATGGCGCAGTCGGCCTGATCGTGAAGATGGACGATATCGGCCTTCACCTGGCCGAGCGCCGCAACCGGGGATCGCAGGCGCTGGGGCGCGGGCTGGTGCTCGCAATGCCGAAGGTGATGGCGGCGCTTTCGACGATCGGGATCGCGGCGATGATCTGGGTCGGCGGGGGAATCATCGTCCATGGGCTGGAGGTTTTCGGGTTCGGAGCGATCGCCCACGCCCTCCACGATGCCGGCGCGGCCGCCGGTCACGCCGTCCCGGCGATGGGCGCGGCGATCGAATGGGCGGTCGGCGCCGCCGGGTCCGGCCTGCTCGGACTGGCGCTCGGCGCGCTGATCGTTTTCGTCCATCACAAGGTTGCGCGAAAGCATTGAGCGCGCCCGCCAAGGTCTTTGAGGAAAAGCGCTCGCGGCGCGGATCGATTTGAGCTATATGAGTCGGCGGTGCGCCAATTTCGGGGGCGCACAAGACCGTTGGCGCGACAGCCCCGCGCGGTGGTTTGCGAGTGAAGGCAGGGGCGCGGAAAGTATAGACGGGCATGGGTTTCGACAGAGGGCGCCGCGGTGAGCGCGGCGGGCGCGGCAGAGACAAGCGCGACGGTTTCGGCGACGAGAATTTCAGCGGATTTGACGATCGCGGCGGCGGCG
>DASVTA010000005.1:0-2325 GCA_036387815.1 Allosphingosinicella sp. | reverse complement strand
CGCCACTATCTGTCGGTCGCCGAGGAAGAGCGGCTGCAGACCCTGCATCCGCCCGAGAAGACCCCGGAATTGTTCGAGCGCTACCTGCCCTACGCGATCGCCCTCAAGGTCGAGAACGATTGGGCCTCGCGCTTCACCTCGGTCCTCGCGGCCGCGGCGGCTTCGGGGCAGACCCGGTCGATGAGCTGGTATTCGGGCGGTTCCGACCCCTGGAACGATCCGGGCGACTTCGCCGACAGCGTCGGCTCGTCCCTTGCGAGCACCATCTCCTCGGCCTCGGCGGCGCCGGGCTCGAGCAGCGGCTCAGGGGGCGGCGGATCCTCCGGCGGCGGCGGCGGAGGCGGCGGCGGAGGAGGCTGGTAGGGCAGGCGCCTCACCCGTCATTCCGGATCAGGTCCGGGATGACGGCCCCGACTCTCCCTGACCGCCCCGCGCCGCGAGTATGCGCTCCGCCAGCTCGAGGTCCGATTGCTTGTCCACGTCGATCGCCGCCTCGGCGAAGGGAAGCAGGACGGCCTTGAGCCGGAACCCCGCCTTTCGCCCGACGCGCTCGGCGGCGGCTTCGAGCGAGATGGTGCGGGTGACCGCCCTCAGGAATATCCCGAGCCCGAGGAAGCTCAGCAGCTTCAAGGTGCGCTTCCGGTCCTTCTCGGCCCGGGCCCAGAATTCGGCGCCCCGGGCCGAGGCGGGAGTCATCAGCGCGAACAGATTGGCGCCGCTGAAATGGCCGTTCGCGGCCTTGATCCACGTCCGCTTCGTCTCGGGATGCGCCTGCTCGACGGTCTTGCGCTCGACCATCGCGAAGGCCACGTCCACGCCCGCCGCGCCGGCGATGAAGGTTTCGACCATCTCGGGCTGGAGCAGGGCATGGTCGGCGGTGGTGACGAGGACGGGGTAAGGCGCCGCCGCGGTGCCCGCGATCCGGCCGACGCTCTCGGAGATCCCGTCTCCCGATTCCGAGGCCGTGATCCTGGGCTCCGCGGCCATCCAGCCGAGCTCGTCCGAAAGCAGGGTTGCGGAGTCCTGGGCGAGGACCACGATCCGGCCGATCGACGGGCAATCGAGAAGGGTGCGGGCCACCCGGCCGAGCATCGGTTGGCCGCCGGCGCGGATCAGCGCCTTCGCGGCCACTCCATGCGAAGCCGCGAAGCCGTTCTCACCCGGCCGCCGTCCGGCCAGCACGATCGCGGTCCATTCCCCCATGGCCCCAAGTCAATCACAGCAAGCGGCCGTGGCGGCTATCGAAAATTGCGCGCGAAGGGCGTTAATCCCGCCGCCGTTGCCGATCCGCCACGCCGCCGGCGCCGCGCCTGTTCGTCCGGCGGGCCGGCGCAGGCCCGCCCTAACTTTGCCCAAGTCCAATCATAATGGCTCCGTCACGTTATGCGGCGCCCCTATGAGCCGCGGCCTGGAGGCGCGCCTTTTCATGACTATCCGCAAGGCTATCGTCCTCAGCGCCGGCAAGGGCTCCCGCCTGCTGCCGCTGACCGCGGAGCGGCCGAAATGCCTGATCGAGCTGAGCGGCAAGAGCCTGCTCGAATGGCAGCTCGACGCCCTCCAGGGGGCCGGAATCGAGGACGTCGTCGTCGTCACCGGGTTCGCCGAAGCCCTCGTCGCGGAGGTGGCGGAGCGCCGGGAGGGGGTCCGGACCGCGTTCAACCCCTTCTACCATGTCGCCGACAATCTCGGCTCGGTGTGGATGGTCCGGTCCGAGCTGGACCGCGACACCCTGCTCCTCAACGGCGACACCCTGGTCTCTCCGCGCCTGCTCGAGCGGGTCCTGGAAGCGCGTACCGGGCCGATCGCCGTCACGGTGGACGAGAAGGAGAGCTACGACGCCGACGACATGAAGGTGCTTCGGGACGGCGACCGCCTGCTCCGCATCGGAAAGGCGCTCGAGCCCGGGCAATACAATGCCGAATCCATCGGCCTCCTGGCCTTCCGCGGCGAAGGGCCCCGCCTGTTCGCGGCGCAGGTCGAGACGATGATGCGCCAGCCCGACGGCACCCGCCGCTGGTACCTGCGCGCCGTCGACGCCCTCGCTCAGGCCGGAGCCGACGTGCGAACCGTCTCGATCAAGGGCGAGGAATGGCAGGAGGTCGATTTCCCCGAGGACGTCGAGGCCGCCAAGGCGCTCACGGCAAGGTGGGCGTCCTCCTAAACCACAAAACCCCTCTCCCGCTTTCCGCGGGAGAGGAGGGGCCCAAGCCGAAGCCTTGGGAGGTGAGGGTCTTTTCTGACTTTGCGGTACAGACCCTCTCCTCCCACCCGCTGCGCGGGCGGGCCCCTCCTCTCCCGTAAGGACGGGAGAGGCTATTTCGGCCA
>DASVTA010000004.1:0-9514 GCA_036387815.1 Allosphingosinicella sp. | reverse complement strand
CCACGCGCCAGCAGAAGGCGAGGCTGGTCAGCTCCCGCTCAAGGAAGGAAGGCATGATAAGGCTCCTCGGCAACCCGTCATTGCGAGCGCAGCGAAGCAATCCAGTGCAGCCTCCGAGGCCGGCTGGATTGCTTCGTCGCTGCGCTCCTCGCAATGACGGGGGAAGGCATCCATCCAAGACGATCATGCCCCAGTGTCCCCCGGTGAAAGCGAGGGGGGGACGGCGGCCTTCTTGCGCGGCCGCCGCCCCTCGCCCTTAGTGGCCGTTGGCCTCGATCGCGTCGGCCTTGTTCTCGCCGGCCGCCTCGACGGCGTCGGCTTGGTTCTCGAGCGCGGCGGAGGCGTTGTCGGTGGCGGCGTTGTCGGCCTGTTCCTCGAGCACGTCCGACGCATTGTCGGCCGCGGCCTCGACATTGTCGGCCGCTTTCTCGGAAGCCGAATTGTTGCAGGCGCCGAGCGCCATCAGGCCGGCGACCATCGCCCCTTTAACGATCATTCTCATGAGCTTCCCCCTTCACGACGATGAAAAGAGGCGCTTCGGCCGCGGTGCGGCCGAAGCGCCACGGTCTCCGGCGTGACCTCGGAGCCCGGAAGCGACGCTAACATGGGTAAATAGCATGGGATAGGATTCGCCAAAAAAAGGCTTTCGGCTTGCAGGCGGGGGAGGAGCGCCGGAAGGGTCATCGCCGATGCGCGCCGACGCAGCCGGCAACCCGGATGGAATCCCTTCGGCCGAATCGAGGATGAGGGGCAGCCTGCGCTCCCCCGCAGCCACAATCGAAACCGATTCAAGGGGGTAGAGTCGCATTTAGACCCGCCATGACCATAATTTGGCCGCAAGCCTGAGCGATTGCAGGCCGATGGGGGCCCATCATTCACGCGCCATCCCGCTTCGGCGGAGGCGGCGCAAGCGCCCAGGAGTTTGAGTGGCGATGTCGAGACTCTTTCTTTCCGCCGCCGCCGCCTGCGCGGCCGCGCTGACCGGGACGGCCGCACCCGCCCAGGCGGCGCTCGGCCCGGACGCCGCGGCCTGCAGCCCCGGCGCCAACCGGCCGGCCGTGCTCGTCAGCATCAACGGCTTCAAGAACCGGGTCGGCAAGCTTCGCATCCAGCTTTACGGCGGCAACCCGGCCGACTTCCTCGAGCGGGGCAAGAAGCTGAAGCGGATCGACCTTCCGGTCACCCGCGCGGGCGCGATGAACGTCTGCGTGGCGGTGCCGGCCGCCGGCACCTACGCCATCGCCGTCCGCCACGACGCCGACAATAACGGCAAGAGCAATTGGAACGACGGCGGCGGCTTCTCGAACAACCCGAAGCTGTCGCTGCTGAAGCTCAAGCCGTCGCACCGGGCGACCGCGGTGACGGTCGGCCGCGGCGTGAGGACGGTGCCGGTGGTGCTGAACTACCGCAGCGGCCTCTCCATCGGCCCGGTCGGACGCTAGGAATGGCCAGGGTCGCGCTCCTCTCGAACCCCCGCTCGACCGGAAACCGGGCGCTGCTCCCGCAGGTCCGGAGCTTTTGCGCCGACCACAAGGACATCTTCCATTACGAGGTGGAGGACGTCGACCAGATCGGAACCGCGCTCAGGACGATCGCCCTGATCGAGCCGCGCGTGCTGGTGATCAACGGCGGCGACGGCACCGTCCAGGCGGCGCTCACCGAAATCTACAACGGCCGCCATTTCGGCGACAACCCGCCGCCGGTCGCGGTCCTGCCCAACGGCAAGACCAACCTCATCGCCTACGATCTGGGCGCCGGCGCCGACGCGCTCGAGACGCTGGAGCGGGTGCTCGCCATCGCCCGGACCGACCTTGCGCCCCACATCGTCCAGCGCGAGCTGATCACGCTTTCCGGAGGCGCCGGGCACGGCAAGCCGGTGCTCGGGATGTTCCTCGGCGGAGCCTATCTCGCGGACACGATGCTCTACTGCCGGAACAAGCTCTATCCGCTCGGCCTGCCCAACTGGCTCGCCCACGGCCTTGCGCTGCTGCTCGGGCTGCTCGGAGTGGCTCTGGGCCGCCGCGCCAGCTTCCTTCCGCCGCCGCCCTCGGACCTTCGGGTGAGCGGGATGAAGGGGGGCGAATTGAACGGGAAGTTCGCCTTCCTGATGGTCACGACGCTCCAGCGCCTTCTGTTCAAGGGCTCGATGCCCGGCGCTGGCGCCCGGATCGGCTCGATGCAGATGCTGGTGATAGACCGCAACCTCGGCTCGCTGCTGGGCGCCTTCATCGCGGCCGTCCGCGGCCGACTCGGCCGCAAGCGGCTCCACGGGGTCCATCTCGAGCGCGGAGACGAGATCCGGATCGAGGGCGACCATTCGAACGTGCTGCTCGACGGGGAGCTGTTCCAGGCCGACTGCGGCCGGCCGATCGTGCTCAAGCCGAGCGCGCCCGTTCCCTTCCTCACGCTCACCGTCTGATCTCCGGCCTTCCCTGCCTCGGCCGGCGGCGGCAGTCCGCTTGCCAAGCGCGCGGCCGCGCCGGATAGTGGAGTCATGAGGCCAAGGCTCCAGCAATAGCATGGAGGTGCTGCTCGCACTTCTGGTCGCGCTTGCGGCCGCGTTCGTTCCGGCGGGCCCGCCGGCGCAGCGGGACGAGGGCGTTGCGATCGCCATCGCCGGTCCCGGCGGCCCGGCGGCCGGGCTGCCGCGGATCATCGGCGACCCGAGCCGGCCGCTCGTCGTCCTCGACGCGGGCCATGGCGGCCATGATCCGGGCGCGGTGTCGCCCTTCGGCGGCCGCCGCGAGAAGGACGTGACCCTCGCCATCGCCACCGCGATCCGGGACGCCCTCGCCGCTTCCGGCCGGGTGCGGGTGGCGATGACGCGCGAGAGCGACCGCTATCTGGTGCTCAAGGACCGGTACGAGATCGCGC
Source organism: Allosphingosinicella sp. (assembly GCA_036387815.1). GTDB lineage: Bacteria > Pseudomonadota > Alphaproteobacteria > Sphingomonadales > Sphingomonadaceae > Allosphingosinicella. The sequence continues at coordinate 6,640 of DASVTA010000004.1, read as the reverse complement.
GCCGGATGCGGGCGTCCCTGTTCATCTCGATCCACGCCGATGCGGCGCCGTCCAACGACGGCGCCCGCGGAGCGACCCTCTACACCCTCTCGGAAGTCGCTTCGGACAAGGAGGCGGCCCTGCTCGCGGAGCAGCAGAACCGGTCCGACCGGATCGCCGGCGCCGCTCTCAGCGGGGAAACCGGAGTCGACCGGATCCTGATCGACCTGGCCCAGCGCGAGAGCATGACCGTCTCCGCGGAATTCGCCGCCCTGCTGAAGCGCGAGGCCTCGGCCTATTTCCCCTTCCGGCCGGAATATCACCGCTTCGCGTCGCTGGTGGTGCTCAAGGCGCCCGACGTGCCGTCGATCCTGTTCGAGACCGGCTACCTCACCAACGCCACCGACACCGCCTACATCTCGTCGGCGGAGGGACGGCAGCAGATCGCGCTGGGAATGAAGAGCGCCATCGAGACGCATTTCGCGAGGCGGCTGGTGAGGGTCGCGGCGCGGTAGAGCCGATCACTCGGCGGCTGTGCCCATCTCGCGCCTGAGCAAATCCTCGATCCGGGTCTGCCAACCTGGCCCGCTTGCCCGCAGCCACTCGATCACTTCTGGCGAGAGGCGGATCGACACCATCTCCTTGCGCTCCGCTTCCGGCTTCGGCGGGCGCCCACGGCGAGTGCCGAACGGAGGGTCCGCCTCTCGGATGACCTTGTCCCCGATGGAGTGCTGCGCCCGCTCGGCCATTTCCCAGGTGAGAGGAGGGGCGTCGTCGGGATCGTAATCGCCCGAGTCAGGGCCTGTAGTAGTTGTAGATTTCTCGCTCATATTTGTCTGCTCTCCGCAGGCTTATTATGCGACGAGCTTCGCCACGTCGCGTCCACACACATGCGACCACCTGCTCATCCAGAACACCGTAGGTAAGGAAGCGCTCCTCGCCATAATCTTCCCGCGTATCCTCTTCCGTCAATATGAAGCGGTCGAAGATAATTCCGGCTCTGGCGAAATCGAGGTGACGTTCCCGAAGGGTCCAATCGCGCTTTGCCGGGTCGAATTCGATTTTCACATAATTATTGTATATACGATAAGTCGGAAAAGTCAAGCTTCGAGACGCTTCACCGCGCCTCGATCATCGGCTAGAGCTTGGCCGAATGTCCGCCGACGCCGCCCCGACCCGCCTTACCCTGTACCGCGACGCCGGAAGCCGCTTCGGCGGCGGCCTGCGCCGTGCCTGGGGCCGGCGCTGGGTCCGGATCCTCGCCTATCTGGCCGCGATCCCGGTCGTCCTCTATTTCCTGCTCTGGCTTCTGTTCGCCCGCAACCTGCCCTCGGCCGAGACCCTGCTCACCTACCAGCCGCCGCTCCCGACCAACGTTCGCGGGATCGACGGCGAGCCCGTGCAGACCTTCGCCCGCGAGCGCCGGGTCGAATTGTCGTTCGACGAATTCCCGCAGACCCTCGTCGACGCCTTCACCTCCGCCGAGGACAAGACCTTCTTCACCCATGGCGGGATCGACTATCCCGGCCTGGTGGGGGCGGTCGGCGACTATATCTCCAAGGTGGGAAGCGGCGAGCGCGCCCGCGGCGGCTCGACCATCACTCAGCAGGTCGCGAAGAACCTGCTGCTCGGCGACGAATATTCGGTCACCCGCAAGATCAAGGAAGCCTTCCTCGCCCGGCGCATCGAGAGCGTCCTGACCAAGCAGCAGATTCTCGCCTTGTACCTCAACCAGATCTTCCTCGGCCGGAACGCCTATGGCGTGCAGGCGGCGGCGCGCGCCTATTTCGACAAGGACGTCGAGCAGCTCGAGCTTCACGAGGTCGCCTATCTCGCGATCCTCCCGAAGGCGCCGAGCAATTACGATCCGGACCGCCGCACCCAGCGCGCGCTCGACCGGCGCAACTGGGTGCTCGCCGAGATGGAGCGCAACGGCAAGATCAGCGCCGCCCAGCGCTCGGCGGCCCAGGCGGAGCCGCTCGGCGCGGTGCGCTTCGCCAACACCAGCGTGCGCAACGTCGGCGGCTATTTCGTCGAGGAAGTGCGGCGCCAGCTGATGGTCCGCTGGGGCGAGCAGACCGAGAAAGGGCCCAACGGAGTCTATACCGGCGGCCTGTGGGTTCGAACCTCGCTCGACGTGCCCAAGCAGAAAGCCGCCGAAATGGCGCTTCGCGACGGGCTCATGCGCTACGACCGCGGCAAGGGCTGGCGCGATCCCGGCCTCAAGGTCGACGTGTCCGGCGACTGGCGCGGACAACTGGCGCGCGCGCCCTTCGGAGTGGGCTATGAGGATTGGCGGCCGGCGGTGGTCCTGTCGCGCGAGGGCCAGAGCGCGACGATAGGCTTCACCGACGGCTCCACCGGCGATCTTCCCGCCTACGCGGCGGCCATGCCCAAGCGCGGCACCGGCACCGCCGCCTTCAACTTCCTTCGTCCGGGCATGGTGATAGCGGTCAAGCGCGAAGGCGGGACCTGGTCGCTCCGCTCGATCCCCGACATCAAGGGCGGGATGGTCGTCGAGGAAGTGGCGACCGGCCGGGTGCTCGCGATGCAGGGCGGCTTCGACGCGCGCGGCGACGATTTCAACCGAGCGGTCCAGGCCCAGCGCCAGCCCGGCTCCACCTTCAAGCCGATCGTCTACTCGGCGGCGCTCGACAACGGCATGACTCCCGCCTCGATCATCGTCGACGGCTCCTTCTGCGTGTGGCAGGGCGCGGGCCTGGGCAACAAATGCTTCCGCAACTTCTCGGGCGGCAATGCCGGGCCCCAGACGATGCGCTGGGGGATCGAGCAGTCGCGCAACCTGATGACGGTCCGGGCCGCCAACCAGACCGGCATGGACAAGGTCACGCGCCTCGCCAAGCTGATGGGAGTTGGCGACTATCCCAATTATCTCGCCATCTCGCTCGGCGCCGGCGACACCACCGTCCTCAAGATGACCAACGCCTTCGCCATCCTGGCCAACCAGGGCCGGCAGGTGAAGCCGACCCTGATCGACTACGTCCAGGATCGTAACGGCAAGGTGATCTACCGGGCCGACACCCGGCCGTGCGACGGATGCAACGCCCGCGACTGGGACGGCAAGCCGATGCCGAGGCCGCCGCTTCGCACCAAGCAGGTGCTCGATCCGCTCACCGCCTATCAGATGGTCCATATCCTCGAAGGAGTCGTCCAGCGCGGCACCGCGCAGGTGCTTCGCGACCTCGGCCGGCCGCTGTTCGGCAAGACCGGGACGACCTCGGGCCCGACCAACGTCTGGTTCATCGGCGGAAGCGCCCAGATCGTCGCCGGGATCTACATGGGCTTCGACCAGCCCCGGCCGATGGGCGGCTACGCCCAGGGCGGCACCCTGGCGGCGCCGATTTTCAAGCAGTTCGCCCAGTCCGCGTTCAAGGACATGCCGGTCCTGCCGTTCCGGGCGCCGGCCGGCATACGGATGGTGCGGATCGACCGGCGCTCGGGCAAGAAGGTGTTCGGCGCCTGGCCGACCGACGAGCCCAAGGCGGCGGTGATCTGGGAGGCCTTCAAGCCGGAAAGCGAGCCCAGGCGATCGATCCGGCGCGACGAGATGGCCAACCGGCCGCCGGAGAAGGTGGTACGGAAGGTCCGGGTGCAGCGCGCCCGGACGGAGCAGCGCAGCGACAGCGACTTCTTGCAGAATCAGGGCGGAATCTACTAGTCCCGGCCAAACCCGTCGGGCCGCGCTCCCCGTCATCCCGGCGAAAGCCGGGACCTCATGACAAGAAGTCACGGCGGGTCTCCCCGAGGCCCCGGCTTTCGCCGGGGTGACGAGCGGAATTCCAATGCGCGCCGAAGCGCAAGCCCATGTCGACCAGATCAGGTCGGCCCTCGCCCTGCTCCGCCGGTTCCTCGACTGGGACCGGGCGCTCAGGCGTCTCGAGGAACTGAACGCCAAGGTCGAGGACCAGGCCCTGTGGAACGATCCCAAGGCCGCTCAGGAGGTGATGCGCGAGCGGCGGCGCCTCGAGGAGGCGATCGGCGCCACTCGGGCCATACAGCAGGAGCTGGACGACAATGTCGAGCTGCTCGAAATGGCCGAAGCGGAAGGCGACGAGGCGATGGAGGCGGACGCGGTCGCCGCGCTGGCGCAGCTGGCCGCGCGGTCGGAAAGCGACAAGGTCGCCGCCTTGCTCGCCGGCGAAGCGGACGCCAACGACACCTATATCGAGGTCAACGCCGGCGCCGGCGGAACCGAGAGCCAGGATTGGGCCGAGATGCTCCAGCGCATGTACACGCGCTGGGCGGAACGCCGCGGCTACAAGGTCGAGCTCGTCGATCATCATTCCGGCGAGCAGGCCGGGATCAAGTCGGCGACCCTGATGATCAAGGGCGAGAACGCCTACGGCTACGCCAAGACCGAGAGCGGAGTTCACCGGCTGGTCCGGATCAGCCCCTACGATTCCAACGCCCGGCGGCACACCAGCTTCTCCAGCGTCTGGGTCTATCCCGTCGTCGACGACGACATCGACGTCGAGGTCAACGAGAGCGACCTCAAGATCGACACCTATCGCTCGTCCGGCGCCGGCGGCCAGCACGTCAACACCACCGACAGCGCCGTCCGGATCACCCACGTGCCCTCTGGGATCATCGTCGCCTGCCAGAACCAGCGCTCGCAGCACAAGAACCGGGCCGAGGCGATGAAGATGCTGAAGGCCCGGCTCTACGAGGCCGAGCTCCAGCGCCGCGAGGTCCAGGCCAGCGCCGAGCATGCCGCCAAGACCGACATCGGCTGGGGCCACCAGATCCGCTCCTACGTGCTCCAGCCCTATCAGCTGGTGAAGGACCTGCGCACCGGAGTGATCTCCACCGCGCCCTCCGACGTCCTCGACGGCGATCTCGACCGCTTCATGGCCGCCGCCTTGTCGCAGCGGGTGACCGGCGAGAAGGTCGAAGTCGAAGATGTGGACTAGCCGCCTCAAATCCTCCCCGAGCTCGTCTCGGGGAGGGGGACCGCGCGAAGCGCGGTGGAGGGGCAATGGCGAGTCCGAATTTCCCCTCCACCACGCCGCTGCGCGGCGCGGTCCCCCTCCCCGAGCAAGCTCGGGGAGGATTTGCGGTATGGTTGCGCTCCTCCTCCTCCTCGCCGCCTGCGAGGAGAAGACTCAGGAATCGCCCTTCCCCAAGCCCCAGCGGCCGGTGTCGCCGATCGTCTCGGCGAGCTATTCGAACGAGGATGCGCGCGACAGCGTCCGCGAGGCGCAGACGGTGATGGACCTGGCCGACATCGAGGAGGGGATGTTCGTCGCCGACATCGGCGCGGGCGAAGGCTATTATACCGTCCGGCTGGCGCCGCTGGTCGGCCGCAAGGGCCGGGTCCTGGCCCAGGACATCGTTCCCGAAACCCGCACCGCGCTTGCCAACCGGGTCACTCGCGAAGACCTCCACAATGTCGCGGTCAAGCTCGGCAAGCCCAGCGATCCGCTTCTTCCCGACGCCTCGTTCGACCGGGTCTTCATGATCCACATGTACCATGAGATCGAGCAGCCCAGCGAGTTCCTCTGGAACCTTCGGCCCGATCTCAAGCCGCGCGGCCGGGTCGTCGTCGTCGACGCCGACCGGCCCACGGACCGGCACGGAACGCCGCCGCGGCTGCTCATCTGCGAGTTCGCCGCCGTCGGCTACCAGCTCACCCGCTTCGAGCGCCTGCCCGAATCCGAATCCTATTTCGCCCAGTTCGAGCCGGCCGGCCCCCGCCCCGAGCCCAAGGACATCCCGGTCTGCCCGGCGCCGGCGAGCTGACCGTCATCCCGGCGAAAGCCGGGACCTCGGGGAAGAAGAGGCACTGCCAGATGAGCCGAGGTCCCGGCTTTCGCCGGGATGACGATACGGCCTGCGACGGTTCACCCCTTGAACCCCTGCGCCACCACATACCATTCCGACGAGCCTTTCCGGCTCGCCGGGGGCTTGGCGTGCTTGACCGCGGTGAAGCGCCGCTTCAGCTCCGCCACCAGATGGTTGTCGGCGCCGCCGGCAAGCACCTTGGCGACGAACGCGCCGCCTGGCCTCAGCACCTCGCCGGCGAATTCCAGCCCCGCCTCGACCAGCGCCATCGTCCGCAGATGGTCGGTCTGCGGATGGCCCACCGTATTGGCCGCCATGTCGGAGAGGACGAGATCGGCCGGCCCGCCGAGCGCCTCGCGCAGCCGCTCCGGGGCCTCGTCGGCGAGGAAATCCATCTGGAGCAGGGCCGCGCCCGCGATCGGGTCGGTCGGCAGCAGGTCGATCCCGACCACCGCGGCCTTGGGGACGCGCTTGCGCACCACCTGGGTCCAGCCCCCGGGCGCCACCCCCAGGTCGACGACCCTCTCGACGCCCTTGAGGAAGCCGAACCGGTCGTCCAGCTCGAGGAGCTTGTAGGCGGCGCGGGAGCGGTAGCCCTCGGCCTTGGCGCGCTTGACGTAGGGATCGTTCAATTGCCGCTCGAGCCATTTGGTCGAGCCCACCTTGCGGCCCCGAGCAGTCTTTACGCGGGTCACCACGAAATTGCCTCCCCATCTAAGATGGGGAGGGGGACCGCGCGAAGCGTGGTGGAGGGGTAATTGGCAGAAGCCTCGTCAGCTGCCCCTCCACCATGCTTCGCATGGCCCCCCTCCCCATGCCGGGGACATGGGGAGGCAATTCCCCTCACAGCTGGTGCCCG
>DASVTA010000003.1:0-10017 GCA_036387815.1 Allosphingosinicella sp. | reverse complement strand
GTCAGAGTCCCCCAGATGAAGAAATCATACCATTCGAAGACGGTGCCGGCCGAGGAGGCGGCGATCACCATCCGGTCCCGCTTCGCGTCGATCACATAGTCGCCGGATGCCGCCGTGGCCATCGATGCTCCCCCTTGTCCTGCGTCTGTTTAGGCGGGGGGACAGGAGCCGGGCAAGCCGCTCCTAAGATCCTCCCCCGGATTTCCAGGGGAGGGGGACCGGGCCCTTCGACGCCGCCCGCGGCGACGCTCATGATCAGCTGCGCTTTCGGCGGCCCGGTGGAGGGGATTTTCTGACTCAGCAAGGCCCCTCCACCATGCTTCGCATGGTCCCCCTCCCCTGCAAATGCAGGGGAGGATTTTGGGCCGCTCGAACCGCCAGATGATCCAGCACCGCCGGGAGCCCCCCGGCGCTACAGCTAGGCCAGCGCCGCCCGCGCCTGCTCCCAATTGCGGCCGTCGAAGGCGCGGACGGTGACGGAGAGGGCCGAGACGTCGTCGAGGGCGTTGAGGTTGAGGCTCCACGCTTCGGCATGCGAGCGCGGCTGGTAGAAGCTCTTGACCCCGCAGACGGCGCAGAAAAGATGGTCCGCGGCGCCGGTGCCGAAGCGGTAATGGGTAAGCGCCTCCCCGCCCGAGACGAGCTCGAAATCGCGATGCGGGACGATCAGGTGGCGAAAGCCGGTCATCGCGCAGATCGAGCAATTGCAATCGAGCACTTCCACCCGGGCCGGAACGCGCGCCTGGAAGCGAACGGCGCGGCAGTGGCAGCCGCCGGAGAGGGTCACCTGGTTCATCCGGGGTCTTCTAGGCCGTCCGCCGGCTCGAGCCAGCCCCGATAATGAACCAGCGGGCCGAGCAGCGGCAAGGCGATCGGCACGTCGAAGTGGAAGCGCCCGCCTTCCTCCCATTCGCGCGCTTCGGAACGCGGAGCGAGGAACAGGGGGAGCGGGAGCGGACCCAGCCACCAGCGGCGGATGACCATCCGCAGCCCCCCGGCGTCGGACGGAAGATCGAAAGCGAAGCGCAGGAGACCGAAACGCTCGGTGAGCCGGCCATCGCGCTCCGCGAGATCGCTCGAGAAGGAGCGGCCGGAGAAGTCGCGGGTCCAGCGCTCGCGCCCGTCCCGCTCGGCGAACGCGAGGTGGAGCCGGTGGACGCCCTCGGGCGGGAAGCCCATCGCCGTCGCGGCCAGCCGGGCGAGCGGGTTTGGGCCGCGGGTCACCCGGGCCTCGCCCGACGCTCCGCCGTCGCGAAGCGCCCGGTGCATCGCGCGCACCGCCGGCGGCAGCGCGGCGAACCGCGCCCCCATCACCCGCTCGTAGAGCGGGGGCGGCAGGGGGCGCTCGGTCAGGGCATGAACGGCGGCGATCGAGGCGAGGCCGGAGGCGAAATCGTCCAGCGTGAGCAATCCGCCCGAATCGCGCGCGCCCGGTGCGAGCGCTCCGGCGGCCAGCTTCCCGAGCAGCAACGGGACGGCGAGGCTCGGGATCTGCGGGCCGTCGCCGCGGTCGGCGATCAGGGTCCAGCGCCGCTCGACCCGGCGCGCGCCCGCGGTGCCGAAGAGCCGGACTTCGAAGGCGGAGCGAAGGGAGCCCGGACCTCGGGTCCAATGCTGGAGGGTTGAGAGGAGACCGGCGAGGCGCTCCGGCCGGCGCAGCCACCGCCAGCGCACCGGCCAGCTCAGAAGCCACAGGCCGAGATTGTGCCAGGGCGCGTCGGTGCCGGCGAAGAAGGTCACCGCGGGCCGGCCGGGCAGCCGCTCCGGCAGCAACGCGAGGTCGGGGACGTCGGCCAGCGCAGCGAGGCGGCGGCGCAGCGGCGGAGCGCCTTCGACCTCGAAGTCGAAACGGCGAAGGCCCTGCCAGCCGAAGGCGCGGCTCCAGCGCCCGCCCCGGCGCAGCCGCACCGGCCGGCCGATATAGGACAGGATCGCGGCCGTGACGGAGCGGCCCGCGGTTCCCCGGCTCGAAGCGCTGAGGGCGATCTCGACCCCCGTCACCCGCTCCAGGCCCTCGGCCAGCCGGGCGGCGGCCGCTCCGGACAAAGCGGGGACGCTGGAGGCGCCGGAGACGGCGCAGACGCCCGCCGCCCTGGCCGCGCCGTCGAGCGCGCCGATGCCGGCGACGAAGGCGGAGCCGTCGGCGATGTCGAGATAATGGCACCCGGCGGCGAGCGCGGTCCGGGCGACCCGGTAATCCGCGCCCTGGAAGGGCCCGGCGGCGTCGACGAGCGCGAAGGGCCGGTGGCGGGCCAGCGTTTCGGCGAGTCCTCCATCGAGCCCCACCGGGACCAGCCGCTCGCGCCCGGCGCAGAAGGCCTGGGCCCGGGCGAGGCTGCGTCCGGCGACGAGCATCTCGAACCCCGCCGCCGCTCCGCGCGCCGCGATCCGGCCGCCGAACGTCCCATAGCCGCCGAGGACGAGGACCCGCCTCACACGATCCGGCCGCGGTCGGCCGGATCCGGCACCCAGCAGGTCTCGCGCCGCCCGAACCAGCGGAAGCGGTTGCGCGCCACCCAGCGATACACCGGGTCCCGAAGGTAGCGGGGCAGGATCCGGGCGGCGGCGGCCCATCTCCACGGCCAGCCGAGCCCCAAGGCGATCGCGATCGCGGCGTCGGTTTCGGTGAAGAGGCGGCCGCCTTCGAGCACGAGGATCGTCCCCTCCTCGTCCCCGCGGAGCCCGAAATGGCGATAGAGGGCGGCGCCCAGGGGGCCTTGGGCGGTGGTCAGCCGGAACCGCCGCCGGCGGTCGCGGCGAAGCACGAAGCGGGCATTGGCCGAGCACATCACGCATTCGCCGTCGAAGACGATCAGGGGATGCTCATCCGGGAAGGCGGGGACCCGGGGATCGGCGCGCCAGGAGTAAGGCCCCGGATCCATGGAGACGGCTTTTCGGCGTGCCTCAGCGCGGGCCCGGCTTGCGGGGCGGACGGCCGCCGCCGCCTTTGCCCGGAGGCCGGCCCGGCCCGGAGCCGTCGCGCTTGGGCGGCGGCCGGCGGAAAGGACGCTGCTCGGCAGCGGGCACGGGCGCGGCTCCGGAGCGCGGCGTCCGCGGCGCCGCGGGCTCGCCTCCGGAGACGGAATAGCCTTCCTTCTGAAGCCTCGAGAAAGCGGCGCGGACGCTCGCCGAGACCGCGGTCTGCACCTCCGGCGGAAGATCGGCGAAGGTGGTGTTGGCGTGGATGGCGTTCAGGTCGCGCAGCAGATTGTTCGGCAGCCCCTTGGACGCCGCCTTGAGAGCGGCAATGGCGTCGAGCACGGCGGCGGCGACGATGTCCTGCATGACGTCGGTTGCGGATTTCCTCATGGCCCGGCCTTAGCCCAGCGTCCCGGTCCTTGTCGCGTTCAGAAAAGAAGCGGCGGCCTGGCGCTGGCCTTTGCCTCGACCGGTCGGCGAACGGCAGCCCTGCCGTGATTTTCAGTTACTTCCTAATTTTCAGCACTAAGCAGCAGTCTGGTATTGCATTTGCGTACGATTACCCTGAACTGGCGGCACAGGAGGGGGCTGCTGTCATGAAAATAAGATTCGTCGCGCTTGCCGCGTTACTTCCGCTCGTCGCGAGTTGCGGCAGTCTGACCAAGCCGAGTCTCACATGCACCAACGAGGACGGGGTCGCTACGACGTTGGAAGTGGTCAACGGCCAGGTGGAGAAGCGGGTTCGTAACGCTCTGAAGCGCGATGACGGCACCGCGATCGTCGGCGTTGCCAAGATAAGGGCAACGCTCAAGCAGCTGAAATTGAGCATCCAAGACATCCGGACATCGAAAGAGGATCCGAACAGCACCAAGAAGTTCTGCACGGGGCGCTTCAGGATCGTCGTGCCTCAGGAGGTTCTCGAGGACGCCGAGAAAGGTCGGGAGCTGGCCGAGCAGGGCTCCGTCGCGGACCTGGCCGAGCAGCAGAATTTCGAGGCGGAGGCCAACGCCTTTACGTCGGACATCAGCTACGACGTGCAGCCCACCGACGAGGGCGACAAGGTGTTTTCGCAGGTCGAGGTCGGTGACAATATCTACAGCTTCGTGAGCGGAGTCGTGGCCTCCCATCTTGCGCGCAAGGCCCTTGAGAACGAAAAGGCTCAGCAACAGCAGGCCGTGGCCGCTCAGCAACAGGAAGAAGCGGCGGCGCTTGCCGATCAACGATCGGCGGCCTTGGGTGAAGCTAAAGCCGAGAACCAGCTCGCAGAGCAGACGATCAACGAGGTCTGGAGCAACATCCCGTCCGAAACGCGCTCTTCGCTTCTCCCGCTGCAGCGCGCCTGGATCAAGAAGAAGGCGGCCGATTGCCGCATCGAAGCGGCGGCCAATTCAACCGATCCGCAGGAACGCGAATCGACCCGACTTCGCTGCGACAGCCGCCTCACCTACGACCGGGTGAACCAGCTTCGTGGCTACGCGACGGAGACCACAAGCGGAATGTAAGCCACCCCCACCGTGGTTAACCGGTCTTTTACCACTTCCGTTTACCTTGACTGCCGAAGAGGAAATTCGGCGATGATAGGAATGATGCTTTACGCCGCCGCGGCGGCCAACGCTCCGGTGCAGCTTGCCGGCCGGGACGAGGATCAGTGGCGGATGTTCGTCAGGGCCAGCCTGCAGCGGCCGGCGGCTCCGCGCGGTTCGCGGCTGAGGCAGTTGCAGGGTACAGTGCAAGGCCTTGCGGACGATCGCCTGGGTGCGCGGATGGCGGGGCCTTCGGGGCTTTAGGCAAAAGGCGTCGCCTGACCTTACGAGCGTCACCCTGAACTTGTTTCAGGGTCCAGGTTTCCGCCCGCCCGACCACATCCGGACTGGATGCTGAAACAAGTTCAGCATGACGGCGCTCTAGCCTCGGTTCCTGACATAGGAGCCGGGCGCCGGCTCGAGCGCCTTGAGCTTGCCCTTGCCGGGCACACGCGCGTTCACCTTGGCCGCCTTGCCGCCGTCCGAGAGCCGCGACTGCCAGTGCGGCCACCAGCTGCCTTCGTTGCGGGTGGCGCCTTCGAACCAGGCGTCGGCGGTCCCGGGCATCTTATCGTTCGTCCAATAGCCGTGCTTGTTGGCGCTCGGCGGGTTGATGACCCCGGCATTGTGCCCGCTGCCGCCGAGCAGGAAGCTGACTTCGCCGCCGAAGAGGCGGGCGCTGTCGTAGGTCGCCTGCCAGGCGCTGACATGGTCGTCCTTGAGGCTGATGGCGAGCAGCGGAGTCTTCACCGCCTTCAGATCGATCTTCACTCCGCCGACCTCCAGCCCCCCCGAGGCGAGCTTGTTGTCCTTGAGCACGTCGCGCGCCCATTCGAGCAGGAAGGCGCGCGGGATGTGGGCGCCGTCGGCGAACCAGTAGAGGATGTCGCTCGGCGGCGCCTCGCGGTCGAGCAGGTAATGGTTCACGACGGAAGACCAGATCAGGTCGTTGGCCCGAACGGCCGAGAACAGGGCCTGGAGGTCCTGAGCGGCCATGAAGCCCTTGTGGAGCAGATGGCGTTCCATCGCCCGCAGCTGCTCGGGCTCGGAGAAGGTCGCCCATTGCCCCAGATGCGAGAAATCGAACATCGTGCCGATTGTGGTGGCCGAGGCGACCCGGTCCCCCTTCCCCTCCGCCGCCAGCACGGCGAGCGCGATGGCGATCAGGGTCCCGCCCATGCAGAAGCCGAACAGGTCAGCCTCGCGCTCGCCGGTCGCGGCCTCGATCGCGTCCAGCGCCTCGATCGGGCCCTGGCGGATGTAATCGCCCAGGCCCTTGTCGGCGAGCTCGGGCCCCGGATTGACCCAGGAGATGACGAAGACGGTGTGGCCCTGCTCGACGAGCCAGCGGATGAGCGTGGTTTTGGGCTGGAGGTCGAGCAGGTAATATTTGTTCACCAGCGGCGGGACGTAGAGGATCGGCCGCTTGTAGACCTCGTCGGTCGCCGGCGCGTACTGGATCAGCTCCATCAGCTCGTTGCGGTAGACGACGCTGCCCGGAGTGGCCGCGATGTCGACCCCGAGCTCGAATTCGCGCTCGGCCCGGCGCTGGACGATCCCAGGGCTCTCGGCGGCGTCGGCGAGCAGGTTGGCGAGGCCGGAGAGGAGGCTGATCGAGCCGGTGTCGATCGCCTTGCGGATCGCCTCCGGGTTGGTGAAGGCGAAATTGGCGGGCGAGATGGCGTTCAGATATTGCTGCGTGAAGAATTCCACCCGGGTGCGGGCGCCTTCGTCCAGCCCCTCGGCTTCCTCGACCATCTCCAGCGCGCGCTTGGCGGTGAGCAGATAGGCCTGCTTGAGATAGTCGAAGACCGGCTCCTCGTTCCAGGCCGGATCGTTGAAGCGACGGTCGCCGCGCTCCGGGGCCGCGACCGGCTCCGCGGCCTTGCCGGAGGCCCGGGCCGCCGCCGATTGCCAGAGCTTCAGCCAGTCCGAGGCGGCCTTTTGCTGCGCCTTGATGAGCTCGCCGGGATGAGTCCAAAGATGGGCGGCGAACTCGCCGAAGGCGCGCGCGGGGGCGGCGGCGTCGAAAGGCTTGGGCACATGCGGGTCGAGCGGCCGGGCCGCGGCCGTGGTGGCGAGATGGACCGCGTTCGCGATCACCTTCGACCAGGCTTCGGCGAGATCGGCCGGGTTGGGGAGGGTTTCGGGGAGCTTGAAGACGGTTGAGGGGGTCTGATTCGTGGACATGGCGGCTCCCTTAGCACGTCATCCCAGCGAAGGCTGGGATCCCGGCGAGTGAAAGGCGGCGGCGCTCTTCACCCCCTGGGGCCCCAGCCTCCGCTGGGGCGACGAGAAGCTCAGAGCGCCATCAATTCCTCGAGCGCGCCGCAATCGCGGGGGCTTACGAAGAGGAACAGCATGGCGCGGTCCGGGTTCCGGCTCGCCCAGCCCGCTTCCGGATCGGCCGGCGTGCGGAAATCCGCAGCCGCCGGCGCGGCGAGGGTTTCGAAATCCGCATGAGCGGCGGCCGTCCGAGCGTCGAACATGAAGTTTCTGCCTCTTTGTGGGAATGGCCTTCTCTCTCACAAATGCGGCCGCCCCGCCATCGGCATTGTGCCGAAACCGTTGTGCATATATTCCCATACCCATGGCCGAATTCGACTGGAACGACGTCCGCGCCTTCCTTGCCGTCGCGCGCAGCGGGCGGCTCACGGCGGCGGCGGCGCGGCTGGGGGTGGACCATTCCACATTGTCCCGCCGGATCGGTGCGCTCGAACATTCGCTGAAGGCGAAGCTCTTCGACCGGAGCCCGTCCGGATACACGCCGACGGAGCCCGGGCGGCGGCTGATGCCGCTCGCGGAGGAGATGGAGCGTCTTGCGCTGGGCGCGGCCGAAACCGTGGGCGGAAGCGCCGGGCTCGTCGAAGGGGTGGTCCGGATCGGCTCGCCCGAGGGGTTCGGAAGCTATTTCCTCGCTCCCCGGATCCAGAAGCTGAAGGCGCAATATCCGCAGCTCGTCGTCCAGCTCGTCGCCGCCTCGGCCGTCTTCAGCCTCGCCAAGCGCGAGGCCGACATCGCGATTTCGGTCAGCCGGCCGCCGGCCGGGCGGCTGCTCGTCTCGAAGCTGATCGACTATGATCTCGGCCTCTACGCGGCGCCCGCCTATCTCGAAGGAGCGCCCGCTATCGCGAGCTTCGACGACCTCAAGGGCCACCGCTTCGTCAGCTACATCGGCGACCTGCTCCATTTCCCGGAGCTCGACTTCCTGCAGCAGGTCGTGCCCGGCGGAATCACGTCGATGGAGAGCAGCAACCTGGTCGCCCAGACCCGGGCGACCTTGGCCGGGGCCGGGCTGTGCGTTCTCCCGGCCTTCCTTGCGCGCGAGGAGCCGGGGCTGAGCCGGGTGCTGGCCGACGAAGTGAACCTCACCCGCTCGCTATGGCTGACGGTTCACCAGGATCTTGCAGAGCTTGCGCGGGTGCGCACCGCGGTCCGCTTCGTCAAGGACGAGGTCGAGGCGGCGCGGGGCCTGTTCAAGCTCTAGCCGTCGTTTCAGGTTACCGCGCGATACAATCCGTAGAGGCTGGTCGCGGTAAGGACGACGCCGACGAAGGTGAGGAGCCGGTCCGGATCGACCCTCTTGGCGATCCAGGCGCCGAACGGCGCCGCGAGCACTCCGCCAATCAGCAGGCCGAGAGTCGCGACGGTGAAGGCTTCCCAGCCGAGCGTGGCGATGAAGGTCGCCGAGATGGTGACCGTGAGGAAGAATTCCGCGGTGTTGACGGTGCCGATGGTCTTCCTCGGGCTGGAGCCCTGGACGAGGAGGTTCGAGGTCACCACCGCTCCCCAGCCGCCTCCGCCGGCCGCGTCGAGGAAGCCCCCGAAGAGGCCGAGCGGCTCGACCACCTTGGGCTCCCGCTCGTTGTGGCGGTGCATGAGGCCCCGGTAGAGGAGGTACAGGCCGAGGGCGGTCAGATAGGCGAGGACGATCGGCTTGGCGGTGGAGGCGTCGATCCGGGTGAGCACATAGGCGCCGAGGATCCCGCCGATGACGCCCGGCACGGCGATCCTGAAGAAGAGGCGCCAGTCGACGTTCTTGTGGGCGATGTGGCTGATCCCGGAAACCGCGGTCGTGAAGGTTTCGGCCGTGTGGACTCCGGCCGAAGCCGCGGCCGGCGGCACGCCCATGCTGATCAGAAGGGTCGAGGAGATCTGGCCGAACGCCATTCCTAGCGCGCCGTCGATCAACTGCGCCGCGAAGCCGATCGCGATGAAGGGAAGGATGTCGAGGAGCCCCACGCCTCCAAGGTCGAACATTCCGGCCGGCTCCCTTCGAACTGCCACCGGATGTGCTTTCGGACAGGCGGGCCGCGCAAGAAAAAAAGCTCGGACAACTGAATTTCAGCGTCCGGCTGGCATTTTCCAGCGACCGGTCCTATTTTGCGGACAAGGGGCGCAGTGGGGAGTGAACATGCTGCCGGGGCTTTTCGCCTATCTGGATTCGGTCAAGGCGCGCGATCCCGCCCCACGCAGCCGCTGGGAAGTGCTCCTTTACCCGGGAGTCTGGGCGCTTGGATTCCACCGCCTCGCCCATTGGCTGTACAAGGGCGAGCTCTATTTCCTGGCGCGCCTCGTCAACCATCTCGGCCGCTTCCTGACCGCGATCGACATCCACCCGGGAGCTTCGGTCGGCGCGAATTTCTTCATCGACCACGGCTTCGTCGTGATCGGCGAAAGCGCCGAGATCGGCGACGAGGTCACCATCTACCAGCACGTCACCCTTGGCGGCACCAACCCGACCAGCGGCGAGGGCGGCAAGCGGCACCCCACGATCGGCGACGGAGTCATCATCGGCTCGGGAGCGCAGGTCCTCGGGCCGATCAGTGTCGGCGCCCGGGCGCGGATCGGCGCCAATGCGGTAGTGACGAGGGAAGTGCCGGAAGGCGCGACCATGATCGGGATCCCGGCCCGCTCGACGCTGGTCGAGGCCGAGCAATATGCCAAGGAATTCCTTCCCTACGGAACTCCGTGCAGCGAAGTTTTCGATCCCGCGACCCAGAAGCACGAGCTACTCAAGTGCGAGGTCGAGCAGCTGCGCCGACGGATCGAAGAGCTGACCCGGGAGCTTCGGCCCGACGAGCCGGAACAGCAGGAGCGCGGCCGCGCCGGATGAGCAACGTCACTCCGTTTCCTGCTCCCCGCCGCGATGCCGAGCAGACCGGCTTCGACCGGGCCGAGATCATGCGCATCACCGAGCTTTACGGGCGAATGGTTGCCGCCGGCCACTGGAAGGATTATTCGATCGAATTCGGAAGGGACGCCGCAGTCTTCTGGGCTTTTCGGCGAGCGGCCGAGCGACCCGAGTACAGAATCGAAAAGCGCCCAGCCCTGCGCAACCGGCAGGGCATGTGGGCGCTGATCGGAGAGAATGGAGCAGTGCTCAAACGGGGCCACGAACTGGGCCCTGTTCTCGCACCTGTCGAGCGCCGGCTTATGAAGCTGGTTGCCGGCTAGCGCCGCGACGGGCTGGGGCCTCAGCCGATAAAGTCGACGCGATAAGTTTTGCGCAGGCTCGGATCCCCGAGCGGCCCGCGTACGCCGGACTGGAAGTTGTCGTTCAGAATGTTCGAGC
>DASVTA010000002.1:0-2369 GCA_036387815.1 Allosphingosinicella sp. | reverse complement strand
GATGCAGCGCAACGCGATCCTCCAGGAAGCGCGCGAGCTGGCGGAGGGGGTCCGCCAGTCGGGCTTCAACTCCGAAGCGCGCGAGCGCGCGCCCGTCTACGCGTCCGCCCTCGGCCGGTATCGGATGATCGGGACCGCCGTCGCGCTGATCCTGGCCTTCGCCGGCGGCGCCTTCGCCTACAGCCGCGTGGCGCCGGGCTTCCGGGCGCGCACCCGGGTCGAGCGGGTCGTGATGGGCGCCTTTCTGCTCGCCTCGCTGATCGCGGTCCTGACCACGCTCGGGATCGTCCTCTCGCTTCTGTTCGAATCGATCCGCTTCTTCTCGATGGTTTCGCCCTTCGACTTCCTGTTCGGCCTCGACTGGAGCCCGCAGACGGCGATGCGCGCCGACCAGGCGGGATCCTCGGGCGCCTTCGGGGCCATTCCGCTCTTCTGGGGGACGATCTTCATCGGCGCGATCATCGCCATGATCGTCGCCATCCCGCTCGGCCTGATGAGCGCCATCTATCTCACCCAATATGCGCGGCCCTCGGTCCGAAGCTGGATGAAGCCGCTGCTCGAGATGCTCGCCGGGGTCCCGACCGTCGTCTACGGCTATTTCGCCGCGCTGACCGTCGCTCCGGCCATCCGCGACCTTGGAAGGTCGATCGGCATTGCCGGCGCGTCGTCGGAGAGCGCTCTTGCCGCCGGCCTGGTGATGGGGATCATGATCATCCCCTTCGTCTCCTCGATGGCGGACGATTCGATCGCCGCGGTCCCGCAGGCGATGCGCGACGGCTCGCTCGCGATGGGCGCGACCACGTCCGAGACCATCCGCAAGGTGCTGGTCCCCGCCGCTCTTCCGGGTATCGTCGGCGGAGTGCTGCTCGCGGTCAGCCGGGCGATCGGCGAGACGATGATCGTCGTGATGGCGGCGGGCCTTTCGGCCAATCTCACCGCAAACCCCTTCGCCAGCGTGACGACGGTCACCACCCAGATCGTTCAGCTGCTCACCGGCGACCAGGAGTTCGACAGCCCCAAGACTCTGGCCGCCTTCGCGCTCGGCCTCGTCCTGTTCATCGTCACACTGCTGCTCAACATCGTCGCCCTTCGGGTCGTCAAGAAATACCGGGAAGCCTATGACTAGCCCCGCCGACCGGGCGCCGACCGACTGGAGCGGTTCGGGCATGGAGCAGCGCCTGCGCCGCCGCTACGCAGCCGAACGCCGGTTCCGGCTGATCGGGCTCGCCGCGATCCTGATCTCGGCCGGGTTCCTCGCGCTTCTGCTCTTCACCATGGTGTCGAACGGCGCCAAAGGCTTCACCCGGACGGAGGTCCGGCTGGACATGGATTTCGCCAGGAGCGCCCTCTTCCTCGATCCCGCGACCCTGAAGTCCGCGAACGCCGAGGCGGCGCTCGCCGGAGCCGACATCCAGGGGGCGGTCCAGAAGGCGGTGGAAGCGCAATATGGGCCGGAGGGCGCGCGCCTGCTCTCCGACACGGCATGGCTCAAGGTGCTCCGAAATATCGAGGCCGATCCCTCAATCCTTACCCGGACGGCAACCCTGTGGCTTCCGGCGGCGAGCCCGATCGACGTTGCCGCCAAGGGCGACGGCGACGAAGCTTCGGAGCGGATGCATTCGAAGCTCGGCGACCGCGGCGCCGTCCGCACCCGGTTCAACAGCGACTTCCTGAGCGCCGGCGACGCGACCGACCCGGCCGCGGTCGGAGTGTGGGGGGCCTTCAAGGGCTCCCTGCTGACGATGCTGGTGACCCTGGCGCTCGCTTTCCCGGTGGGCGTGCTCTCGGCCGTCTATCTCGAGGAATATGCGCCGCGGAACCGCTGGACGGACCTCATCGAAGTGTCGATCAACAATCTGGCCGCGGTGCCCTCCATCATCTTCGGGCTGCTCGGCCTCGCCGTCTTCCTCAACACGATGCACCTGCCGCGCTCGGCGCCGCTCGTCGGCGGTCTTACGCTCGCTCTGATGACCATGCCGGTGATCGTCATCGCCGGCCGCAACGCCATCAAGTCGGTCCCACCGTCCATTCGCGACGCCGCCCTCGGCGTCGGCGCCAGCCGGATCCAGGTCGTCTACCATCACGTCCTGCCGCTGGCCCTGCCCGGGATCCTGACCGGCACGATCATCGGAATGGCCCGGGCCCTCGGCGAAACCGCGCCCTTGCTGATGATCGGGATGCGCGCCTTCATCACCACTCCGCCGGGCGGCCTGACCGATCCCGCGACGGTGCTTCCGGTGCAGATCTTCCTCTGGTCGGACGAGGTCAGCCGCGGCTTCGTCGAGAAGACCTCGGCGGCGATCATCGTCCTGCTGGTCTTCCTGCTGGCGATGAACGGGATCGCCATCTATCTGCGGAACAGGTTCGAG
>DASVTA010000001.1:0-2047 GCA_036387815.1 Allosphingosinicella sp. | reverse complement strand
AGTCGGGGAGACGGATTCCGACGGGAGACAAAGGCGTCGCCGTCGCGCCCGGAAAGGCCGGCAGGACGGCCTCGCGCTCGGCCCGGAGACGATTGACCCGAAGATCGAGCGGCGCCCGCGCCAGGAGCGACTGGAGATCGGCGGGAGTCACGGCCGGATCGAAGCGGCGGACGAGCCATTTGGGGACCGAGGAGGAGCGCGGCTTCAGCCCCTTTTCGGACGGCGACGCTTCGGCCGGGCCATGGGACGAGCCGTCGAACAGGGCGAGCAGCTCCGGATCTTCGGACGCGAGGCCGAGCATCGCGGCCCGTCCCGACGAAGGCGGCTCGGGCCAGGCCCGGATGGCGCGGTAGACGAGCTCGCGAACCGCCCTCCGGTCGCCCGAGCCGGCATAGCGCCGGGTCTTGAAATAGCGGGCGATCAAGGTGTCCGCCGCGGCGCCCCCGCCTTTCGCCGCGGCGATGATCTCGTCGAGCAGCTCGATCGCTGCCCCGGCGCGCGCGGCGGGGGTCACCGGTCAGCCCGAAGTCGGGTAATTGGGGGCCTCGCGGGTAATCGCGACGTCATGGACATGGCTTTCGCGAAGGCCCGCGTTGGTGATGCGGACGAACTTGGCCCGTTCGCGAAGCGCCTCGAGGGTGGCGGCGCCGGTATAGCCCATCGCCGCCTTGATCCCGCCGACGAGCTGGTGGATCACGTCCCTGGCCGGGCCCTTGAAGGGCACCTGGCCCTCGATCCCTTCGGGAACGAGCTTGAGCTGGTCCTTGATGTCGTGCTGGAAATAACGGTCCGCCGAGCCGCGCGCCATCGCTCCGACCGAGCCCATGCCGCGATAGGATTTGTACGACCGGCCCTGGTAGAGGAAGGTCTCGCCCGGAGCCTCCTCCGTGCCCGCCAGGAGCGAGCCCGCCATCACGGTCGAAGCCCCGGCGGCGAGCGCCTTGGCGAGGTCGCCGCTGGTCCGGAGGCCGCCGTCGGCGATGATCGGCGTCCCCGAAGCGGCGGCGGCCTCGGCGCAATCCAGGATCGCGGTCAGCTGCGGGACCCCGACGCCGGCGATGACCCGGGTGGTGCAGATCGAGCCGGGGCCGATCCCGACCTTCACCGCGTCCGCCCCCGCTCCGACCAGCGCCTTCGTCGCCTCCGCGGTGGCGACGTTGCCGGCGACGATCTGGACGGCGTTGGACAATTTCTTGATCCGCTCGACCGCGGCGGCGACCTCGCGATTGTGGCCGTGGGCGGTATCGATGACGATGAGGTCGCATTCCGCGTCGATCAGCGCCTCGGACCGCTCGAAGCCCTTGTCGCCGACCGTCGTCGCGGCGGCGACCCGGAGCCGGCCGGCGGAATCCTTGGTGGCGTTGGGATAGGTGACCGCCTTCTCGATGTCCTTGACGGTCACCAGCCCGATGCAGCGGCCGCCGTCGTCGACCACGAGCAGCTTCTCGATCCGCCGCTGGTGGAGCAGGCGGCGAGCCTCTTCCTGGGTGACGCCCGGGCCGACGGTGGCGAGATTGTCGCGGGTCATCAGCTCGGAGACGGGCTGGCGCGGATTGTCGGCGAAGCGCACGTCCCGGTTGGTGAGGATCCCGACGAGGCGGCCGCTCTTCTCGGTCACCGGAATGCCCGAGATCCTGTGCCGCTGCATCAGCTCGCGCGCATCCGCCAGCGTCTGGTCGGGCGTCATGGTGATCGGGTTGACCACCATCCCGCTCTCGAAGCGCTTCACCGCCCTCACCGCCGCCGCCTGCTGCTCGACGTTGAGGTTGCGGTGGAGGACCCCCATCCCGCCCAATTGCGCCATGACGATGGCCATGTCCGCCTCGGTCACCGTGTCCATCGCCGAGGAGAGGATCGGGATGTTGAGCCGGATCTCGCGGGTCACCTGGGTCGAGGTGTCGGCCTGGCTCGGAAGCACCGACGATTCCCCGGGCTGAAGCAGCACGTCGTCGAAAGTGAGCCCCAGCCTGATGTCCATTCGCGCCTCGTGAGGATTCGGTGGGGTTCTATAGGAGGGGGTTGGACGGGGCGCCAGAGCGCCGGGCGC